>JADEXJ010000081.1 GCA_015207195.1 Pleurocapsales cyanobacterium LEGE 10410 | reverse complement strand
TCGCTACCTTGACCCCCATCGCAGAAGGTAAACCATAGCCCATCGTACCCAAACCCGCGCTGGAGATCCAACGACGGGGACCATTTTTGAGAAATTGGGCTGCCCACATCTGATGTTGACCGACATCAGTAGTATAAAAAGCCTGGGGTGCTTGGTTGCTGAGTTCGACAATTACTTCCTGGGGGGACAATCCTTGCTCTGGATGGGGGGCGGTTAAAGGATATTCTTCGCGCCAGTGATTGATCTGGTTTAACCAAGGTTTAGTGATATTTGGCTTAGAGCCATAGTCATCTTCTTTAGCTCTTTTGAGTATTTGTTCTAATACCTTGCGAACATCTCCCACAATCGGCACTTCAGGAGTACGATTTTTACCTACTTCGGCAGGGTCAATATCAATATGAATCACCTTGGAACGGCTAGCAAACTCGTCTAGCTTGCCCGTAACGCGATCGTCAAATCTCGCCCCAACAGCAATTAAGAGATCGCATTCGCTGACGGCAAAATTAGCATAGGCTGTACCGTGCATTCCCAACATCCCCACCGAAAGGGAATTGTGTTCGTCAAAAGATCCCAAACCCATCAAAGTAGTGGTTACGGGAATTTGAAATCTTTCAGCCAGTTCTTTGATTTGAGCATGGGCATCAGAAGCTACCGCTCCACCACCAACATACATCAAGGGTTTTTTGGCTTCAGCAATTAGCTTTAAAGCAGCATTGATCTGTCGTGGATTGCCCTTGACTGTTGGCTTATATCCCCTCAGATTTACCTGTCCTGGCGGTACGGGTACATAATCAAATTCCTCTAAGCCAACATCTTTTGGGATATCAATCAATACTGGACCTGGACGACCCGTACTGGCAATATGGAAAGCTTCGGCAACGATTCTTGCCATGTCTTTGGCGTGACGTACTACATATGAGTTCTTAACAATGGGAGTTGTGATCCCAAAAATGTCTGTCTCCTGAAAAGCATCAGTGCCGATCGCAGCGCGGGCTACCTGTCCCGTAATTGCTACCATGGGAATTGAATCGAGATGAGCGGTGGCAATGCCTGTCACCAAGTTAGTGGCTCCTGGTCCAGAAGTGGCAAAACAAACTCCTACCTTACCCGTAGCGCGAGCATAGCCGTCTGCTGCGTGGGATGCAGCCTGTTCATGGCGCACCAAAATGTGCTGGACTTCTCCATCAGCTTCCGAACGATATAATTCATCATAGATCGGTAGTATCGCCCCACCTGGGTAGCCGAAAATATGCTTGACCCCATGACGACGCAGGCTATCCATCAAAGCATACGCACCTGTACGACGCTGGGGAGTCTGAGTAGATTGTGAACCTTTAGGAATACTTGTAGATACCACGCTTGCTATCCGCCTAACTTGCTTATTATTTATTGTAAAATTTGCTGTCTAATTTGCAACAAAAACTGAGATCGATTTTGATCGTTAAGCTTTTAAATATAAATTATTTTGTTCTTTATGTCGAGATTATATCCTTTCAGATCTCACAAAACTATAGCTTACAAGCAGCAAAGATAAATTTTACAGCTCGTAAGTAGTTCGATTTGATGTTAGGAATTCAGGATATTTTTTAGATAATTGGTTAAAGAACAACGAGATCTTAAACCAGGACGAATTGTTTGCCATCCCTGACAGATTTCGGGCGATCGCCACAACTCTAGATGCTCGATCGCGGGATCGGCATAAAACCCGTTTTCTCCCGCACCTAGAATCCTCGAACTCCAATGGGTAAAGTAATCGTGGCTAACACGATGAATGGGAAAGCTACCGAATAAAGGCATTCCCCAACCGTCAAAAGCCACAAAACTATGAATTTTACCGCCCTGCAATTGCCATTTCCAAGCTGCACTAATTCCCCCCACAACCCCCGCACTAAAAGCAATAAAACACAATGGTTGGGTCTTAGATAGCTGCTGGTTAGTTAGCCACTGATCAATAGCGATCGCATTATAGGGAAGATATTGCTCGGTAGGTAAAACTAAGTAATCTCGTTCGATTTTGCTTTGGAGATGTCGAACGAAGCGATCGGTCAACTCAGGCGAATGAATCCCAGGAATAATAATGACCGTCATATATTTGTTTTATTTTTTAGTTAGTTGACACGGAGACTGGGAGATGGGGAGATGGGGAGATTGGGAGAGGCGGGAACACCGAGAAATCATCTGTCTCAAATATTTTCTAAATTGATAATAGATATCCGATTCTTAGAACAATCAGAGCTTGTCTAGGTTGAAGATGTTTACCTAAATTGATAAGTAAGTCGGTGAGAATAAACTACAATTTGTTAAAAAACATAAACATTGCCCGATTCATCTTCTAACTAAACGAACAAATAATTTTTCTAACTCTACCCAGACAAAAATCAACAGACTAAAACCAAGACAAATCAATAATTGTTGTCCTGTTAACACTTCTGTACCAAAAAAGCTGCGTATGGGCGGAACGTAAATCAGCATTAGCTGTAATAAAGTAGTGACAACAACCGATGCCAATAAATAAGGATTACCAAAGGGATTAAGTTCGATTGTCAAACGTTTGTGCGATCGCACGGCTAAAGCGTGACCCATCTGAGAAAGACACAAAGTAGTAAACACCATAGTTTTCCAGCTATCAGGATTGCTAGAAACCTGGGCAGAATTATATGCCCAAGTCATCAGGGAGATCGTAATGATGGCAAAGATGATGCCAATCCGAACGATGTATAGTCCCAGCCCTTCAGAGAAGATACTGGCTTTGGGATCTAGGGGTGGACGATTCATAATATCGGGTTCGGCTGGTTCGACAGCTAGGGCTAAAGCAGGCAAACCATCGGTGACCAAGTTCATCCAGAGAATTTGTAACGGGGTCAGGGGAACACCAGGTAAACCGATGAGAGGTGCCGAAGCAATCACGATTACTTCTCCAACATTACTACCCAGGATGTATTTAATAAAGCGACGAATATTACTGTAAACTACTCGCCCTTCTTCCGTCGCAGCCACGATAGTGGCAAAGTTATCATCCAGCAACACCATATCGCTGGCTTCTTTACTCACGTCTGTCCCCGTAATGCCCATGGCAATCCCGATATCTGCCTGTTTGAGTGCGGGGGCATCATTTACTCCATCTCCCGTCATCGCCACAAATCTATCTTGGGTTTGCAGGGCTTGGACGATGCGTAGTTTGTGTTCGGGAGAAACACGGGCATAGATACTGACATCTCGGACTTCCCGTTCTAAATCTGCTTGGGAAAGCTGCTGTAATTCTTGTCCCGTTAGAATTCGGTCGTTTTCTTGGGCAATTCCTAGCTGTTTAGCGATCGCCTTTGCCGTTAATTGATGATCTCCCGTAATCATGATCGGGCGGATTCCCGCCTGTAAGCATTCTTCTACCGCAGCTTTAACCTCGCTTCGGGGTGCATCCATCATTCCGACTAAACCCAACCAGATTAATTCTTGTTCAGTAGTCTCCGCACTATCTTCGGGGGGGATTTCTGTCAGGGGTTTATAGGCAATTCCCAATACTCTTAGGGCATTTTGTGCCAGGTTGTTGTTTGTTTCTATGATTAGATCTCGCTGAGTTCGATCTATAGATATTATTTCCTGACTGTTTTGATAAGCAGTACATTTATTTAGAATAATTTCTGGCGAACCTTTGATAAATAAAATCAGATCGTTTTGTAGGGGCGATCCGCTATTCCCCCTGATAGTTCCCAAGTCATAAACAACACTCATGCGTTTGCGTTCGGATTCAAAAGGAAAATCTAATACGCGACGGGTTTTGCTATTGAGTGTCGGCTGTTCTAAACCCGCTTTTCCTGCCAGGGATAATAACGCCCCTTCGGTAGGATCGCCCAAAATGTTCCAACCTTCTCCATTTTGAGCCAGGGTAGCATCGTTACACAATACGCAAGCCATCAGTAGTGTTTCTAGTTCGGGATGATTGGGGAGTAATTCTGGTTCTGCCTTGCCATCATTACTAAACTTACCTACAGGTTCATATCCTTCCCCCGTAACCGTCCAAGAATTAGAAACCGTTGCTACCCGCTGTACTACCATCTTGTTTTGCGTCAGCGTACCTGTCTTATCCGAACAGATCGTATTCACCGAACCCAAGGTTTCTACTGCGGGTAGTTTGCGGATCAAAGCCTTGCGCTTCACCATTCTTTGAGTACCCAAAGCCAGAGTAACGGTAATTACGGCGGGTAAACCTTCGGGAACAACCGCCACCGCCATCGACAGGGATACCTCGACTAAATCCCGCAGATGTGTCCATCCGCTACGGATTACGCCAATGGCAATTACCAACCCCACTAAAATCAACGAACCCGTAACCAATACCTGTCCTAACTGGTTCATCCGCTGCTGCAACGGCGTTTCTTCTGACTCCACTGACTGTAACATCTGGGCGATTTTGCCCAACTCAGTCTCCATCCCCGTTGTCGTAACGATCGCTTTAGCCCGACCTTGCAGTACTTCTGTACCTGTAAATACCATATTGCTGCGATCGCCCAAGGGAGTCTCTGGGGCTAATCCTAAGTGGGATGATTTTTGGACGGCGTTGGCTTCTCCCGTCAGGGCTGATTCTCTGATTTGAAGGTTAGAAGCATCAAGAATTTGCCCATCGGCACAAATGCGATCGCCCGCTTCGAGAAAAATGATGTCTCCTGGGACAAGCTGGGGTGAATCTACCTCAATTTTTTGACCATTACGTAACACCTGTACCTGGGGTGAAGTCATATTTTTTAGTGCAGCTAGGGCTTTTTCAGCACGACTTTCCTGTAAGTATCCCAACAGTCCATTGAGAATTACAATGGTCATAATGGCAATGGTGTCTTTAAAGGGGATTGCGCCTTCAGCTATACCAGATTCTCGTAAACTAATTAGATCCAAAATCCCTGAGACAATTGCCACGGCAATCAGCATCAATAGCATGATGTCTTTAAACTGATCTAATAAGATCTCCCAGGAATTACGCCCCGCAGCTTCGACAATTTCATTTTTGCCGTAGTGTTCTAGCCGTTGCTGTACCTCCCCAGGGGGCAAACCGCGATCGCGATCGCCATTTAAGAGTTCTAAGGTACTGTCAGGTGATAACGTGTGCCAGGGTTGCCGAACATCGGGTAATGTAGATGATTGAGATAAGTCCACGAGAAATTTATTAGGAAGTGTGAGCTAAAAAGCTAGGTGCTTGTGGTTAGGCTAGTTTATCTTCATTGTTCAATAACGACACTTCGATTGACGAAACAAATATAAAATTTAAAATATTAAAATTTTTGACTGACTATATGACCTTTAAGACGGCGAGTGCTATAAAAACCAGTAAAACTATTAGACCGATCGCAGCTAGTTCGATCCACGGTATTGTATTTCATGAGGGCTTTCTCTGGGCGATCGATTCGGTGAACGGCTATTTATTACAGATCGACCCTAAGACAGAAAACACGACAGTTTTAAATACTCGCAATTGGTCGGATTTTATTGGGGCAACAGGTTTAGCCATTACTGATGATATTCTCTGGTTCACCAACCGCGAATGCGTCTACTGTTGCTCGTTAATTATTAAAGATTTTGAACCGCAATTATTTTTACGCTTAGATTGCGACATCGATGGGATTGCGGTTTGGGAATCGACGATTTATCTTACCAGTCAAAAGCAAGGCAAAATTTTTATTTACAATCGCGATCGCCGTACTAAAATCACTCATTTTTATGCCCCTGGTATTGGGGTAGAGAACATCACCGTAAAAGATGAAGAGATCTGGCTGACGGACACTTTAGAACAAACCGTTTACTGTCTCGATCGGGCGACGGGGGAAACCATCTTTAGCGTGTTGACTCCCTTTCCCTCCCCTACAGGATTGGCTTTTAAGAGCGATAGTGAAGGAACAAACACGTTGTATGTCGCCTATGCCGATCGCGAGATTTATATCCGCGATAATCCCAACGCGGAACCCAATCACGAATTACAGTATCGCGATCGCACTTTTATTCATCCTCTCTATTTCTACTACAACCGCGAGGGAAACTATGCCCTTTCCAATGGTTATTTGGTGGAGATGATCTATACCGAAGAAATTTCCCCCCTCGATCCGATCGAGCTAAAAGATTTAGAGTGGCGGATTGCCCTACCCGCCCAAACCGATCGCCAAAAAATTAGAGAAGTTAGCGCGATCGGGCTACCTTTTACCGAAGAGCTTCAAGATGGACAGCGCATCGCCGTATTCAAGTTTGATAATTTTAATTCCGAACAGCGTTATATCTTTGGTTGGAAAGCCATCTTAGAAGTCTGGAGTATTAAATATCAGCTTCAACCGCGCCATTGCGAAAACACGCCCCAGATTAGCGATGAATATCAGAAAAAGTATCTCACGGATAATGACAACTTGGCAATGGATACGGAAATAATTCGTCAGGCTGCCGAGACGGCGATCGGCGGCGAAACCAACCTGTTGCGCCAAGTCTATAGCATTCGTAACTATGTCTATGACAAACTTTCCTACGGCATCAAACCCCATATCGACACTCCCGATATCGTTCTCAGGCGGGGAGTAGGTTCTTGTGGCGAATATTTAGGCTTACTTTTAGCCCTATGTCGTCTTAACGGTATAGCCTGTCGCACCGTCGGTAGATACAAATGTCCTGGCGATCCTCTCAAGCAAAATATTCCCCTGCAACCCGACTATAACCATGTCTGGATGGAGTTCTATCTTCCTGGTTATGGCTGGCTACCAATGGAATCAAATCCCGACGATCTGTTTGAAGGTGGACCATATCCCACCCGCTTCTTTATGGGACTATCTTGGTATCATGCAGAAATGGCAAAGGATACTTCTTTTGAAACAATTGTCAGTGAAGGGGTGAAGCTCGAAAAGGAAACCGTTTCCATTGGCGAATTAGCCCTAAATCATATACGGTTTATGGTTTTAGAAGAGTTACAGCCAAAAGATTAATTCTGTAAGTCACTTCCCCAGATGTTGATGCTACAGGCTTTTGGAAACCTCGTTAGCCAGAACTTCCTTCGAGGTACTATTAATTACAGAACTACCTATAACAACTTTCCCTTTACGGCGTGTTGTGGTCGGGAATAAGTCCAGCCCGACCTTTTTGATCTTGAGCAGATAAGAAAGCTTGAAAAAGCTATAAAACCCCGTCCTCAAGGACGAATATGCGTTCAGAAGATGTCATAGGGCAGGGATTCCCGCCGTAACGCCAAAAAATTACGAAGCCCCAAATTCTTCTTTTAAATCCTCATCATTATCATCGGCAATATTGGCTACCAAAGTAATTATTCGAGAAATTTCTCCTGGATACATATCCGCCACGGTACGTTGAGAAGAAACCATCACTTTATTATCGTGAATACTAAAGCAAGTTTCAAAAGTACCCGACCAATTCATTTCTAGCAAACGACGCATCAACCCAGGCTCATCTTTAGCAGGTAACTGCAACAAGCTAGACCATACGGTGAGCAGATCTTCTTCGCTTTCTCCCGTAAGCTGCACAAAAACCTCCACGCTGCCATACTGAAATTTCCAGAGGCTTCCCTCATCAGTGTGGCTGACCATCGCCGTATCATTTTGATCTAGACTGGAAATTACGGTTTCGATCACCTCTTGGTGACTGGAGTTATCTTCGATCAATTCTTCAACAGCTTGCGCCGTATCTACTTCTAAATTGGAAATTTGGCTGACCATAATAATTTTCCTTACATTACCTATAATTAGTTAATCAATACCGACATCGTGAATTTAGCATCAACTCATCGATTGTTGCCAACATACTCAACAATTTTAACTTTGTAACCACCTCAGTTTGATGGAGATAATCTGTCTGCCCACTTTGTATATCTTCAGGTATGTCTTCAGAATCGAAAAGTTTGTAGCGAATTAGAGACTAGACCTCTTGCATGAATCATGCGATCACCAAACTGAAATTGATTAAGTATTGAAACGCTGGTTGATTGCCTTGTATCCTAATTATGAAACAATTGAACCTAGGTTACACTGCCTATTGCCGTGAAAAAACCAAATTAGCTGGCAAAGGTAGGCAACCCCATAAAAACATCAATTCTTAGAAATCTTTTTTTAACCATATCCCGAACATCGATTATGACTACTTACTATTACGTTGCAGCCAGCCAAAAGTTTTTATTGGAAGAAGAACCTTTTGAGGAGGTAATAGAAGAACGAATTCGTAACTATCAAGAAAGAAACAAGGAAATCGATTTTTGGTTAATCAAACAGCCAGCCTTCCTAGAAGCTTCTGAAATGGCAGATGTTAAGGCAAAAATTCCCCAACCCGCAGCAGCAGTCATCACTAGCAATCGGCAGCTAGCCACCTGGCTTAAATTAAGGCTAGAGTATGTTATTACGGGAGAGTTTGATGCCCCTTCGGAAACTATTCCCGAACCTTTAGCTTCTTTGGAAGTTGCGTAATTTAATGGTTTTGGTGGGCATCAGGTTTTCTTCAAACATTTCTTTCTAGTCAAAAATCATGCCCACCCTACGGTTGCATTCTCTAGCTTCTTTAGAAGTTGCGTAATTTAATGATTTTGGTGGGCAATTGCTCTAGCTAAACATTTCTTTCTAATTGACAGTTTTGCCCACCCTACATTACTTCTCCCGTCAGGCTGAAGGGACGAATTTCGGTAATTTTTACTCTAATCGTTTTGCCTTTCAACTCTTCTAGATTGCCAGGGAAAAAAGTAAGGCGGTTACCCCTGGTTCTACCCATAACTTGATGTATATCTTTAGTGTTTTGTGCTTCAACCAGAATTTCTTCTTCTCTGCCCAGATAACGCTGACTCCGTGCTTCGGCGCAGACAGACACTAACCGATTTAAACGCTGGAGGCGATCGCTTTTTACTGCTTCACTCAATTGATTATCCCAGAGGGCAGCAGGCGTACCAGGGCGGGGTGAATAGGCAGCAGTGTTGATTAAGTCAAACTCAATATCTTTGACCAGCTTTAAAGTATTTTCAAACTGTTCCTCGGTTTCTCCAGGAAAACCCACGATCGCATCAGCACTGATCGAAGCATCGGGCATATATTCCCGAATGGTCTTGACAATGCGACGATATTTTTCATGGGTATAGCCTCGCTTCATTGCCTTGAGAACCTCGTTGTCTCCCGACTGAAAGGGAATATGAAAATGTTCGCAGACTTTGGGCAATTCCTTACAGGCTTTAATTAGTCTTTCGGTAAAGTAACGGGGATGACTGGTAGCAAATCTCAGGCGATCGACTCCTGGAACATCGTGAACATGATAGAGTAAGTCTGTTAGGGTA
The DNA here is from genome assembly GCA_015207195.1 of Pleurocapsales cyanobacterium LEGE 10410. GTDB lineage: Bacteria > Cyanobacteriota > Cyanobacteriia > Cyanobacteriales > Xenococcaceae > Waterburya. Next base: position 17,289 of record JADEXJ010000081.1, on the reverse strand, counting down.
TGCTGGTGCCTACCTTCTGGTGTGCTTCCTGGTAGATCTCTGCCGTAGGCATCGATATTTTGACCGAGTAAGGTAATTTCTTTGTATCCCTGCCTGCCCAATTCTTCCATTTCCCCTTTAATCGCTTCGGGGGTACGGGATTGTTCTGTCCCCCTAACGTTGGGTACGACACAGTAACTACAACGTTCGTTACAGCCATAGATGATATTAACCCAGGCGGTAACGCTACTATCGCGACGGGGTTTTGTAATATCCTCGACAATATGAATCGGCTCGGTGGCAACTACCTGACTGCCATCAAATACCTGCTGCAAGAGATCCTCTAGGCGGTTGGCGTGTTGAGGTCCCATGACCAAATCCAACTCTGGAACACGGCGCAGTAGCTGTTCTCCTTCCTGTTGTGCCACGCATCCCGCTACTACTAAAGTTAGATCTGGTTGCTGGTGCTTGCGCTTTGCCTGCCTGCCTAGATAAGAATAAACCTTTTGTTCGGCATTATCTCGAATCGTACAGGTGTTATAGAGAACCAAATCCGCCAGGTTAGGATCTTCGGCAGCCTCATAGCCCATATTTTCCAATACGCCAGCCATCCGCTCAGAGTCGGCTTTATTCATCTGACAACCAAAGGTGACGATATTATATTTTTTGCTGGCGTTTTTCATAGGATCACAGGCACGAGAAAATAGCATAGGACTACTATACTAGTTTAAAACGCTCCACAACAACCAAAACCAATTCAGACAGATCGATGTTTAGAAAAAGTTTTCCGACACATTCGCCATCCAGTCGCCATCAACTAGAGCATTGTATTTAGGCGAGCCATCTTGATAAAGATACTCCAGTGCGCCCCAACTTCCCGATCGTGCAGGTGCTTCAATATCGTTATAGCTGAGAAATAAATCTCCGCCCAAATCAAACCACTCTGATAAATATTCCTCATAAGCCTCACCCATTCTAGGAGCGCGATTAGCTGCGATCAAAAGATCTGTAACGTCTTGACTATTTTTTAAATCCCCAATTCCAACGAGGTGTTGTCCTCCTTCGTAGGCTAACAATGGCAAATTTTCTTGTTCAGCAAGCTGGGCGTAAGCTTTGATGTTGCCAGATGCTTGAGCTAATGCTCCCCCTTCAGGACTATTTGGCAACAGTCCTCCTTGAGTTATTTCTTGAAACAGCTTATTCAGTCCGCCATCTGGTTGTTCGAGCCAATTTTTCAATTCAGCTTCATTCTCAGGCTCTCCGATGTATCTACCAAAATAGGGAGCTATGGCGATCGCATCTATTCCTGTATCGGAATGGGACAAAGAAGCGTCATTACTCCAGTTATAGTCGAGTACTTGCTGTCCTATGGCGATCTTAGTAGCCTGGGCTGACATTACCCCAATTACTCTTGCTGAGTCTTGAGCAAAAACTTCATCCCAAATTTCAACTACCTCGGTAGTGCGCTTACTATACCAATCGTGGCGATCTAGGTTTGAATCAGACCACTCTTGCTGAGCTTGTCGTTCGACCCATTGAGATTGTTCAAAATTGCGATTCCAAACTTCATTAGAATATTCAACGTAAACCTCTAAATTGGGTTGAAGATTTTCCTGAACATATCGAGCAAAATTTCTGATATACCCGTCGTTAGCCAAATGGGGCATGGTGAACCAGGGATTAGCATTGGTTTGGTTTGCCAGTTCCACCATGATTTCTACTGGCACACCAACCTCAGAATATCTAGCAGCTTCTGGTTTTGGTCTATCAGACCACTCTTCTTGCTTTGAACCATTAGTTTCCATCCAATCCATAAATCTTAAAGTATTGAATGGTTGAATTTTGTCTAAAAATTCAGGATTATAAGTTTCTGTAGTCGCAATAGATTCAAAATCCTCGTGAACTATTTTTATATTACGTATATAATTACCAGTTCGATTGGGATCGGTTTCGGTAATATTTAGAAAAATACCTTTCTCTGAGGGATTTACTTCTACAACGTCTCTTCCAGGATTAGAAAGAGCTTCGTTTTTTGTAGCATCAAATTTATATTCGATCTCCCCTGCGCCGTCGTAAAGAACGACATACCTACCTGGTAAGTAATTGTTATGACCTCTAAATAAAAGCGAACCTACTGTGGTGTAATTAGCTCCTGCTTCAGCGAATGGCAGGGATCTAACCCACCCATTAGAATCTAGATCCAACAAATTTTCTTCATTAGTGTTCCATGTTTGCTGGTTTTGAGTAATCCAACTTTGTGAGGATTTGAATTCACTAAGAAAAGGTAGTTGACTGGAATAATAGTTAATGGGTGAGAGATTAGTTCCTAATAGTTGATTTGTTGAGTTCATAACGAAATAACCATTAGAAAATTGTTAAAAACGCTCGCCTTCAATTCAACCTCCAAACAATGCACCGATCGCCTTACCCATATTCTCAGGCTGCATAGCTGCGGTGGCTGCGGTAGGTTCATATCCACAATGCACCATACAGTCTTGGCACTGAGGATTGCCACTCTTTTTGCCATAGTTACTCCATTGAGTATTGGCAATCAGTTCTTTGTAGCTAGCAAAGTGTCCTTCATTTAATAGATAGCAGGGTTTTTGCCAGCCGAGAACGCTATAGCTGGGACTTCCCCAGGGGGTGCAATCAAAATCGCGATCGCCCATCAGAAATTCTAAAAACAAGGGATTATGGTTGAAATTCCACTTTTTCTGACCAGATTTCCAAGGAGAAAGAATTTGTCTAAACAAGGCTTTGGTTTGCTCACGCTGTAAAAAGCTTTCTTGGTCGGGAGCTTTTTCATAACTATAGCCAGGAGAAACCATCATGCCATCTAAGTTAAGAGTTTCGAGAAAATCAAAAAACTCCTGCATCTGCTGCGGATCTGCCCCTGCAAACACGGTGGTATTGGTCGTGACTCTAAATCCCTGGCTTTTGGCTGCTTTAATCGCAGCGATCGCTCGGTCAAATACTCCTGGGCGATCGACACAGCGATCGTGCTGTTCCCGCATCCCATCTAAATGCACGCTGAAAGTCAAATAAGCACTTGGCTCAAACTTGCTTAGGCTTTTTTCTAGCAACAGCCCGTTAGTACAAAGATAAACAAATTTCTTCCGCTGAACCAAACCTCTGACTATCTCATCAATCTGAGGGTGTAATAGAGGTTCCCCTCCAGGAATCGAAACTACTGGCGCACCGCATTCTTCAACCGCAGCAAAGCACTGCTGGGGGGTTAAGTTTTGTTTCAATATTTCCGTGGGATGTTGAATCTTACCACAGCCAGAACAAGCCAAATTACAGCGGAATAGAGGCTCTAGCATCAAAACCAAAGGAAAGTGCTTACGCCCCATCAATCGTTGAGTAACTAAATATTTACCCACCGCAACTGCCTGTTGAAGTTGAATCGCCATAGTTCGATCTCCTCTTGCACCAAATATATTTGGGATTATTCTAATACGCTTTGTCAGAATAAGTTGTGTTGTTAGTTGTTAGTTGTTAGTTGTTAGTTGTTAGTTGTTAGTTGTTAGTTGTTAGTTGTTAGTTGTTAGTTGTTAGTTGTTAGTTGTTAGTTGTTAGTTGTTAGTTGTTAGTTGTTACTTAATTTCTCCCAATCTCCCAATCTCCCAATCTCCCCTATCCCCATACCATACCAAGTTACAGCCAGTTGCCAATCAGAACAAAAGGAGCCCAATAATAGGGATGACGATATAGGGCATCTTCCTCTGTCAATAGCTCTAGTTGTGCTTGGCGTAATGCTGCGGTCTTGCTGATTTGAGCGTCAGCAGCCAGATTGTGATAAAACTTGCTCATCAGATTGGCTGTGGCTTGATCGTCAGCCCCCCACAAGGTTGCAATGGTGCTGCGCGCTCCTGCTCTTACCGCCACTCCTGCCAAACCGAGAATTGCCTGATTATCTCCCTGAGCGGTGTTACAGGCACTCAAAACTAATAGCTCAATGGGTTTAGCACGCTTTAAACTACCCGATCGCAGCATATTGTCAAACTGATTGACGTTGATTAAAGGGCTGCCTTGTTCTGCACCGCTAAGAATAAAGGTTTGAGCGGGAGTAGAGCCAAACTGACCGTGAGTTGCCAAATGAACCACAGGAAAATCTGACTCTTGCAGCTTTTGCTCCAGACTGGCTTGAGTAAACTCTTGGTTGAGCAGAATTTGCGATCGCTCAAAAATCTCTTTGATTGTTGCTAGCTCTTGTTCAACCTGGGGAATAGGCGGAAAACGATAGGCGGGAAAATCTTTGGTGACCCCAGCAGCTAAAACTTTGATCGGTTGTCTGTTTAAAGGTTTGGGAGCGGTCAACTGTAAACCAGAACTCAAGGCAATATTGTAATTCTCAATTAAGTATTTTTGCTCTTGTTGGTCGTATAGCAACGACATGGGAATATTACGTAACGCACCATCTAAAACAAACACTAAAGTTTTGATGTCATTAGCCTGTAATTCTGCTGCTGCGGGGGCGATCAACCACTTGTAAAGCTCTGAGGCTAAGGGCAAAATATGCTGCTGCAAAGATTCGGACTGAGATAATTGAATCTGCTTAATTTTTATTGCTGCTTCAGGATTACCTCGCGCACCGCGAATCGCTTCGGCAAAGCCAGGATTTGTCAAAGAGTGACGACGCAGTTGTCTAATCGTGCGAGCAACTTGTTCTGGATTCAAATTGGGAATCGTATAGTGACGCAAGGGCTGTTTGGGAAGAGACAGAATAATTTCTAGGCTGTCTGGCAGTAATATTGGGTAAATTACCGCAGCTTCTAGATCCACATCATCAATTGCGACAGGCTCTTGCGCTACTTCTGAACAGGGGTCGCGGAAAAAGTTATCTAATGTGACTACCTGCAAAGTTTCTAAAACATCACGAGCTTGAACTAGCTGGGATGAGGATGGTTCTTCTGCTAGCAACAGGCTGATGTATTCTCGCAGGATTGACTCAACTGAAGTAGTTGCCAAATCGCTCCGTAGAGCCTTAATCGTATTCCAAGATGTTTGATAAGCGATCAAAGCGCGATCGCGTCTGCCTTGAGCAGCCAAAATTCTACCCAGTCTTGCGTTCCATCGATAGGCAATTTGGGGATATTCAGCAGTGGGTGCTAGCTGTAACGTCCCCTCGGTCAAGCGACGTGCCTGAGCATACTGTCCTTGTAGTTCATAAAGAGAACCTAGATAGCCCATCGCTTCAGCTTCAGCGGTAACGTTGTTTATCTTTCGCGACTGCTCGATCGCCGTTGCCAGAATTCTTCCCGTATTACGATCGATTCTATCCTGACGAATCAAGCTCTTAGCCAAGTCGATCCGTTGGTAAATTCCTTCACGACTAGGGGGCAAATTAATAACTTGAGGTTCTACAGTATTGGTTAGAGCGATAATCTGAGGTTCTAGCTGCTGTAGTTCTTGTTCCAGACTGCTCGAACCTTCCCTAATCTGTTGTAAAAAGCCAGGATCGCCAATCTCCAAAAAGTCAAGATTCTGATTCAAATCGGCGATCGCCTTGAGCCAAAATTCTTGAATATCTAATAATAATCTTAGCTGGTTTAGTTCGGCTTTTAGACCATCAGCTTGAGAAGACGCAATTTCAGCAGCCCGTTGATAAGAAGTTAAGGCTGGTTGATAGAGCGATAGGGCAGATTCTACCGTTCCCCCAGCGTTGACCACCGCGTCTAAAACAATAGTTTGGGAGGGAAATTGATTTTGTCGTTTAATGGCGATCGCTCTTTCTGCATTACCCAGACCGATCAAAGTAGCCGATTGTTGCGCGGGATTGTTTAGCTTTTCCGTGGCGATCAAACCCAACTCTAAAGCTTTAGCTGCCACCTGTGGATAACCACTAACCCGTAAATAGTCACCAAAGCGAAGTAAACCGACTGCCTTATCAACTGTATCGGGCTGTTTGCTAATTGCCAAGACCGTAGGCAGTAATTGGGCTTCTCCTTGTTTCCTAATCGGCACTATTCCCTCTAGTTGGGGTTCAATAGTTTGAGCCTGCTCGATGATTTCGCCACAGCTAGTTCGCTCCGTCAGTTCAAATGCACTTAGTAAACTGGTACAGGAGCGATCGTAAAGTCCCAGCACCTGTTGGGCGGTCGCAGTATTGAGATAACTTTCTCTAGAACCATTAACATCTTCTGCTGCTTCATAAGCTACTGCTGCCTGTTGCCAAGCTTGAATTGCCTGATTTAGTTGCCCCGCCTCATAATATTCCCTGCCCTGTTGCGCCAATTTTATTGGCTGTATTGGCAGATTGTCAGCAGCCTGAGATCTTGTGGGTACAGCTACTGCGGTTGTGGCAAGAATAACTAGCAGTACAAAGCCCACAGCGGTTTTAGACCATCTGAAGAACTTGAACCATCCGATCTTATTGCCTAGCAATCTAGATCTTATCTTGCTCATGGTTATAGTCATTACAATTAATTTCCGTAGGTTTTCTTGTGGAGTAAGGCAGATGGCAATACTGTTCGGTTAGTCTTTCAAGTTATTTCGTTCGCCCCCTAAATCCCCCAATTCTGGGGGACTTTAATGAATCTTACTCCCCCAAATTTGGGGGCTGGGGGGCTTAACCGAACGGTATTGAGGCAGATGGCAGACGGCAGAAGGCAGAAGGTTTGAGCTTATCTGCTACAACTTCTTTTATCCATATGGTTTCTATTTGAAATGACTATATATCCAATTGGTGTAGTAGTTATTGATCGCAGTATGTTAATTGGTTAGGATCAGATCAGTTAATTGTTCGTCTGTAGGCAAGGGAATGGGCGAGAAAAAGTAGTAATCAGTTTCCCGACATAAGTAAGCTAAAATCACATCTACACGATAAAATTAGCTTTACCACAAAGGCTAGATAAAATATAATATGCCACGAAAAGTTGTTATTGCTTCTGATGCTCAAATTGTAGTCGATGCTGGTGCTGCTGTGGCTAATCGCGGTGGTAATGCGGTTGATGCAGCCATTGCTGCTACTCTCAGTTCGATGTGTACTAACTTGGGAATCATTGCCCCTGGTGGCAGCGGATTTATTACTATTTGGCGTAAGGGAGAAGACCCAATTGTTATTGATGCCTATGCCGAGATGCCTGGAAGAGGTTTAGATTTAGTCCAGTTTGGCAGTGGGATGCAAGAAGCTTTTTTTGATTACGGTGGCGGTACGACAACCATGGTGGGCTATGGTTCGGTGGCTACCCCAGGAATGTTTGCGGGATTGGGTTTGGCAGCAGAAAAATATGGTAATCTTCCTTGGTCGGAGATAGTTGCTCCAGCACAACAGCAGGTAACAGCAGGCTTTCCTCTCTCTGGTGTGGCTGCGGAATATTTTTCTTATACTCATCAAGCTATTTTTGGCTGGCATCCCGATAGCTATCGAGCAATTCATCAAGCCGATGGCAGTCATTTACGGGTAGGAGAGCGGGTTTTCCTAGAAGAATTAAGTCAGAGTTTAGAACTGATTGCCGAACAGGGCATAGATGTTTTATATCGTGGCGAGTTAGGCGCAAAGATTACCGCCGAAATCCAAGCCAATGAGGGATTACTCACTGCTGAAGATTTGGATTGCTATCAAGCCATAGAGCGATCGCCAATTACAATTAGTTTTGGCGACTGGGAAGTTGCTACTAATCCCTCCCCTGCTGTCGGTGGGACTTGTTTGGCAGCAATGCTGTTATTACTCGATCAGCGATCGCTACACCAATGGAATGCAGTGAGCGTTAAAGAAATAGCCGAGATTCAACAGGCGGTATTAGAATATCGCAGTAACTATTTGGAGGGGGCAACCGAGTCAGTAATCGAATCAGAAGCAGCCCGTTTATTAGCAATGGCAGCTAAAGACGACTGGCAACAGCTATCAAAATCTCCTTCTACAATTCACATCTCGGCGGTAGATAGCGATGGTTTGGCTTGTTCGATCTCCGCCTCCTCTGGATACGGTTCGGGGGTAATGGCGGGAGGTACGGGGTTGTGGCTGAACAATTCTTTAGGTGAAATAGAACTCCATCCCCAGGGTTTACACGACTTGTCCCCAGGTACTCGTCTCACCTCGAATATGGCACCGACAATCTGTCGCCACCCTGATGGTAGGGTATTGGCAATTGGTTCTCCTGGGGCATCTCGCATTACTACGGCGATCTCCCAGGTACTATTCAATTTTGTTAGTTTGAATCTGCCTTTAGAACAGGCAATATCTCATCCGCGACTGCATTTTGAACTTTTTAATAACGCTCCCGCGATCGCTTATGAAACTGGTTTAAATACAGATAAAATAAATTTGCTTAGTCGTCAATTTGAGGGACTTTCGATGTATTTTGGTGGAGTTCAAGCTGCGCTGTATCAGCCTAATGATGGTTTAACTGCTGCTGCCGATCCCCGTCGTACTGGAGGAATTGCCTGGGGTGAAAATTAATCTGTAGGGACGTATCAGGATATGTCTGTATAGGAATTCGGTGTTAAAGCGATCGAGAATTTAAATGATAATTGAGCAAAATAGAGAAGGAACTTTTCGGGGTGCCAACGGACTAGAATTGTATTACCAAAGTTGGCATCCTCCAGCCTCTGCCAGAGCCATTTTAGTGATAGTTCACGGACACGGAGGACATAGCGATGTTTTTACCAGAATGGTCGAATATCTGAGCAGTCGCCATTATCTTATTTATAGTTTCGATTTACGAGGACACGGGCGATCGCCTGGTCAACGAGGCTATATCAACAGTTGGGCAGAATATCGAGCAGATTTGACCGCCTTTTTAAAACTCGTAACAACTCAACAACCAAATCTTCCTCTGTTTCTGTTCGGACAAAGCATGGGTGGAATCATCGCTTTAGATTATGTTTTACAGCAATCAGTGCTACTATCGGGATTAATCTTGATGTCTCCAGCTTTAGGAATCAGCATTTCTCCTTGGAAACTAATTGTAGGCAAAATTTTATCGGGCATTGTGCCACATTTTGCTTTAAATACGAGCCTGGATTTTACTACTGGTTCCCGCGATCCAGAAATGGTAGCTGCTTGCGCCCAAGATCCCCTGCGTCACAGGCAAGGAACTGCCAGATTAGCAACAGAATTGTTGCAGACTATTGACTGGGTTAATGCTCATGCTGGGGAACTAAAAATTCCCTTCCTAATTCTTCATGGTGGAGACGACCAAATTACTCCCCTCGACAACAGTAAAATCTTTTTTGCCAATGTTGCTCTGTCTGATAAGGAAATGCGTGAGTATCCCGATAGCTATCATGAACTGCAAAACGATCTCGACTATCAACAAGTATTCGCAGACATAGAAGATTGGCTTGAAAGGCATTTTTAAGTTCGGCATTCGGAGTGGGAAAACTACTAACTACGAACAACTAACTACTAAAATATGCAACGCACCCAGCCAAAACTAAATTTTATTCCTCCAAATTTTAATCCTTTGATTCTTCGCTTCGTTCATTGGTCGTTACCTATATTAAAAAGGTTTCGCTTTCTGCCTTGGCTACCAGCAGGAATTAAGAAAATTGAGATAGCTAATGGAGAAATTCTGGTCGAACTTTACCATCAATTCCAGAGTGGAAAAATTCGTCTTATATTAGCCTTTCGACATTGTGAAGTAGACGATCCTCTTAGTGGCTTACATCTTTTATCTTGTGGAATACCTACAATTGCCCGTCAACAAGGCATCAAGATCGAATCTCCAGTTCATAGTCATTTTATGTATGACAGAGGCATGACAATTTGGGCTGGCGACTGGCTAGGTTGGTTGTTTTCCCGTATGGGAGGAGTTCCCGTACATCGAGGAAAAACTCTCGACTGGCAAGCGATTAAACAGACCAGAGAATTGTTGATTAATGGTCAGTTTCCGTTAGTGGTCGCGCCTGAAGGTGCTACTAATGGTCACAGCGAAACTATTAGTCCCCTCGAACCTGGGGTAGCTCAACTGGCGTTTTGGTGCGTTGAGGATTTGGCAAAACATCACCGTATTGAAAGAGTTGTCGTCTTGCCGATTAATATTCAGTATCGTTATCTCGATCCTCAGTGGTCAAAGCTCGATCGCCTGTTAAGTAAGCTAGAAACCGATTGTGGTTTGCCCGAACAGGAAGTAATAGATGATAATTCTCAAAACCTCGCCGAACTGTATTATCCCCGTTTGTTGCGACTGGGAGAGTATTTACTGTCTGAGATGGAACAGTTTTATCGTTGTTTTTATCATCGCCATTTACCATTATCACCAGATTCAGCTAGTCCTGAAAATTTGCCTCACAGATTGGCAAAGCTATTAGATGTGTCGTTGCAGGTGGGAGAAGAATATTTTGGTCTGAAGCCCAAGGGAAACATCATCGAACGCTGTCGCCGTCTTGAAGAGGCGGGGTGGAATTATATTTATCGTCAAGAAAGGAATAAACTAAAAAATCTTTCTCCTGTCAAACAGGGGTTAGCAGATTGGATCGCAGCCGAAGCAGATTTACGCATGCTGCATATGCGATTGGCAGAAAGCTTTGTGGCAGTGACGGGTACTTATGTTCGAGAGAAACCTAGCTTCGAGAGATTTGCCGAAACGTCTCTAATTTTATTTGATGCGATCGCCCGAATCAAGGGGAATAAAAATCCCCGTCGTCCTCGTTTGGGATGGCGCAAGTCTACGGTAACTATCGGCGAACCGATTAACGTCAGCGATCGCGTTAAGACCTACAGACAAAATCGTCAGGGAGCAAAACAGGCTGTGGCTCAATTGACTCAAGACATCCAAACCGCTCTAGAAAAGGCGATTAACTAAGTAAAGAGCGCGGTCGTACTTAGTTCAATACTCAACGTAATCCATCGCCAAGGTTGCTATATTTTGCCTAAAGCGATCGCCACTTTAAGCTTTATTAGATTTTATTAGATATTGTCAGCCAGGATACATTTTACTGATAGGATCATAATATAAAGCATTTTTGCAAGGTATTAATTATGGGTAAATTTGCCGTTGCAGTTGTTGATGGATCTCAAGCGCGTTTGTTCACTTTAGACTCTACAGCCCTCGTAGAACATGAATCGGGTCCTAATTTGCTCGAACATCAATGTTTGACAAATGATACTAGAGAACTTCGCGGTCAAGAGCTTTGGGCAAACACCAAAACTGGACGTAACAGAGGTTCAAATGGTCAGGCTCACAGTTACGACGATCATCGCCAAAACCACGAAATTGAATTTGAAAAGAAATTTGCTAGTAGAATTAGCAGTGCCATAGTAGATCTGATTCAAACTCATCAAGCAAGACATCTAATCGTCGTGGCAGAACCGCAGATTCTCGGTATACTTCGAGAAGCCATGACTGACAATTTATTCAAAAACCTCGATGTCCAAGAAGTAACCAAAGATCTCTGTCATTTGAAATCAAATCAAATTCATGACTATTTGGCGAAGAAGCAACTGTTGCCAGCTTGCCAGAAAATTTATTTCCGATAGGTTACAAATATAAAACATAAGAGAAAAAGTGTTGAGTATTCTCTCTAACCACCACAATCTATGAGGAGCGTATAGATGTTTAAGTAAAGGGCAAGATTTAGTAAACTGTAGCGCAATATCTGGAACTCGCTCAAAGCGATCGCCCTTTACCAATATCATTCATAAAATTACGTTCTGGCTGGAGTTTTAGAAAGCTGAGAACTATAATTTAGGGCGATGATATTGCGTTCAAAAACAAACTCACTATAGTCTGCAAGATCGTCTAATCCGACGCAATTAAGTATAACTTCGGCAGCTAACCAAACTAATATTCTTGATAAAGATTGTTTCCACATGGTTTGAGTTGTTTGTTACTTTTGAAGGAAATTGTCTTGGACTAACTGCATAATGATCTTTGAGGAAATAATAGATTATTTAAAACAGATGGAAAATAAGCAGATTTAAACTTGTAAAGCAATTAAAGAAATTATCTACAAACTCCAGTAAAAGAAGTCTTTTGAATACAATCTTCTAATTCTTCAAGCTCGATATAAGCGTCGGCAACATCAATCAGGCTGTCACTAGTCATAGAACGTAAGCTAACTATTTCTACGCGGACACCTTGATAACTAATCGCATTAACCGCATAGGCTAAATTTCCATCTCCGCTGACCAACACGGCGGTGTCATACGAACCAATCAAAGTCATCATGTCTACGGCGATTTCTATATTCAGATCGGCTTTTTTTGAGCCATCAGCAAACTCAATCAATTCTTTAGCAATTACTCGATAACCGTTACGACGCATCCATAACAAGAAATTATGCTGTTTGTCATTGTTAGAATCGACTCCAGTGTAGAAAAAAGGACGTAAAAGTTGAGAATCAGCAGTTAGGCAACGAAGTAATTTTGTGTAGTCGATTTCAATACCCAACTGCATCGCTGCGTAAAATAAGCTTCTACCATCGATAAAAATAGCTACTCGTCCGCGATTAAAATTATCAAAAACTGCTATTTTTGATTCTCGATCGCCTTCAATAGCGTTGTTTTTTGAGTTTTGACCTGCATCAGAATGATAATCTTCCCAGGCTTTTGGGGGGGTCAATTTCCAAGAATCGAGTAGCTCTTTTTTGGGATACATCTTATATTACGTCCTTCCATAAATCACCTCTATCTTGAAGTTAAAGGGCAAAAATGAAGAACTAATGAAGAAAAGTGAAGTTGTGAGCAGAGATTGTAGGTGATGGGGAGATGGAAAAGTAGCAAGTAACAACGTCGCGCTAACGCCTGCGCTTCCCTACTAACCACTAACTATTTACGAAGCTTATCCCTTACCGAAGGGTATCCTTTAGGATTAGGGACTAACTAATCTTCCCAACCGAGAATTGCTGCGACTTGCTGGGATAAAAGCATGGTTTTGAAAGGTTTGGCAATAATATCTACTATATCCAAAGAAGCAAAGCGATCGCGATCGCCCGACTGTACTTTTGCCGTAAGAAAGATGACGGGAATTGCTTGAGTTATGGGATTGACTTTTAGTTGTTTGAGGGTGGCGATCCCATCGAGTTCAGGCATCATCACATCTAATAGAATCGCGTCGGGTTGCTCGCTGGCTGCCAAAGCTATGCCTTCTGAACCAGAATCGGCAGTTATTACTTCCCAGCCTCCCACTACTTCTAAGGCAACCAGGGCAACATCTTGGATGTCTTCATCATCATCAATTACCAGAATGCGTTTATTACTCATGACTATTTAGTATTTTGTAGGCAGATGGGCAAGTAGCAAGTAGCAAGTAGCAAGTAGAGAAAGTATCTATTAACTCCGAACTCTGAATTATTTGACACCGCGAATTAACCGATTCAGCAACTTAATCACACGCTGCTCGAATTCTTCGGGTTTAATCCGTCCTTTGGTGAGAAATAGGGTTTGTCCTAACTTCAGTCGTTCTTTATCGGTATGATCTATATCTCGTGCGGTATAGACAACTAGGGGCAGATGGCACAAACGATTGTGCTGTCGCAACCAATCTACTACCGTAAAGCCATCATATTCGGGTAATGTCAGATCTAGGACTAAGAGATCGGGCATGATGCTTTGGCTTAGATGAATCGCCTCTTTGCCTGTCTGGGCATGATAAGTTTGAATACCGTAACGCTGGAACATTGCCATTAGTACCTCTGCCAAGTCGGGATCGTCTTCGACAATTAAGACACGGATGTGTCGATCGTGTTTTGCCAAGGCTCGCTCTAGGGCTTGAAATAGTAACCTCTGTTCTGGTGGTTTGACCAGCCAGTCACTAATTTCGGGATGAACTTCTCGATCTGGCGATAAGCCACTGAGAATTAGTACGGGAATATCTTTGGTTGCTGGTTGTTCTTTTAAAATCGTCAGAGTTTCCCAACCGTTCATTTCAGGCATCATTAAATTAAGCAGAATGACATCGGGCTGCAATTGGGCTGCTTTTGCTATTGCTTCCTTGCCAGAGGATACGGCGATCGCCTGATAGTTTTGCTGTTCTAGGGTGGCTTTGACTACCGTTCGTACTGAAGGATCGTCATCGCACAACAGGATTAGAGGACCGTTGGCATTGCTTTCTATGGCTATTTCTGGTTCTTCAGGCAATAGGGGGAGGGTAAAGAAAAAACTACTGCCTTCACCCATAGTACTTTCCGCCCAGATTTGTCCGTCGTGGTGCTGGACGATACTACGACAGATCGCTAGACCCAAGCCAGTTCCGCCTTTTTTACGAGAGTCAGAAGCATCTACCTGTTGGAAACGACCAAAGATCGACTCTAATTTTGATTCGGGAATACCTCTACCGCGATCGCGCACCTGAAAGACTACCTGATTAGTATTATTGTCTATTTGTGCTGTCAACCATATTGTTGCACCTGAATCGGAAAACTTGAGCGCATTGCTGAGTAAGTTAATCAGCACTTGAATGATACGGTCTGGATCTGCCCAAACCCTAGCTGACTGGGGAGTAACCTCTAGTTTGACCTCGGCTTGTCTTGCCACACCTGCCACCGCATCCACAGCAGAGGTCATTAAATGAGCAATATCACAAGCTTGTTTGAGCATGGTAACTTTGCCCGATTCGATGCGTTCGATGTCTAAGATGTCGTTAATCAGCCGTACCAAGCGATCGGCATTTTTGGCACCAATTTTTAGCATATGTTGGGCATAATCTGGTCGGTTTGCCAATGCCCCACCTGCCAATAAGTCCAAAGCCCCCTGAATCGAAGTCAGCGGGGTACGCAACTCGTGGCTGACGATCGAAACAAATTCATCCTTAAGCTTTTCTAACTCTCGGCGATCGCTAATATCAAAACAAGAACCGATGTAGCCAGCAAAGCTTCCGTCGGGTAAAAATCTCGGTCTGCCAGTATCTAAAACCCAGCGATATTCGCCATCAGCACGCCGTAGGCGATACTCTATTTGAAAGCCTTCTCTGACATCAAACGCAGCGTTATAAGTATCTAAATAATTCTGTAAATCCTCTGGATGTACTCCTGTTTTCCAACCGTCACCTAATTCTTGGGTAAAGGTTCTACCAGTAAAGCGCAACCAGCTGCGATTGATAAAATTATATTGTCGATCTGTTCCCGCCATCCAAAGTAATACGGGCGCACTATCGGCTACGGTACGAAATCGAACTTCACTTTCTCGCAAGGCTGCCTCCGCCTGCTGGCGTTCGGTTTCAGTCTCCCAAGCTTCGATAAATCGACCGATACTTTGTGCCATCAGTTCGATTAGTTCTCGTTCTTGGGGTTGAAAATCTTTCCTGACCCTAGTATCGGAAAAATTGAGCGTACCATAAATCTCCCCTCTGACCCAAATTGGAGTCCCGATATAAGACTCCAGTTTTAGATTTTGATAGACGGGATGAGTCTGCATGGCTGCTATTTCACCTACATGAGCATAGGCAATTGTGTGTTTTTCCCGAACCACTGCCTTACAGTAAGTATCTTTGAGCTTAAATTCTGCGTTCGTTGCTATGGGAAGATCGGTTTGAATAGCAAGGATGGTATAGTTACGCTCCTGGATGTGGCTGACAATGCCCGTAGACAAGCCAAAAATTTTACAGCCTGTTGCCAGACAGTCAGCAAACAACGCCTCGAAATCTGGATAGTCTGTGGTGTTAATCCGATGCAGGTGTTTTAAGTTGGCACTAAAGTTTTGTAGGGCTGCTGCGTTTTGACGCAGAGCAGATTCTGCCGATTTGCGCTCGGTGATATCTTGAATCTGGGAGATAAAATATAGGGGATGACCCTGGCTATCTCGGACTAGAGAAACGCTGAGCATAATCCAGACGATATCTCCTTGTTTGTGCAGATATCGCTTTTCTAGATGATAATAAGGAATTTCTCCAGTTAACATCTGATGTACATAGCACAAATCCTTTTCTAGATCTTCGGGGTGAGTAATATCTTGAAAGGTAGTAGCCAACAACTCCGATTCGCTATAGCCTAGCATTTGGCACAACGAAGGATTGACCTGTAGCCAATGACCTTCTGGAGAGACAATCGCCATCCCGATCGCAGCATGGTCGAACGCTCCATGAAATCGCAACTCACTTTCTCGAAGCTTGGCTTCGGCTAATTTGCGATCGCTAATATCTTGAAAGTAAACTGACAATCCATTTTCATAGGGATAGGCATGAACCCCAAACCAGATATCCAGAGGGGGATAAAATTCTTCAAATTCAACGCTAACCTGTTCGGCGATCGCCCGCTGATATTCTCGCTGGAAAGTAGAACCCACTGCTGCGGGAAATTCAGACCAGATATTTTTGCCCAAAAGTTCGGTTCGCTGTCTTTGTAATAATTGTTCCGCTTGACAATTAATATAGGTAAAACACCAGGAATTATCTACCGTAAAGAAAGCATCGGTAATACTTTCTAGAATCTTGTCTAGGCGATCGCGGGCAGTTCTTTCTCGTTCAATTAGCTGTAATCGTTCGGTTTTGATCCGTTTTTGTTCGGTAATATCGCGGGCAACGGCATACAACAAACCCTCTTCCGTTACGGGAACGGCTCTCCATGCCAACCAGCGATAACTGCCATCCCGACAGCGATAGCGATTTTCAAAATCAATCGTCGGTATTCCCGTTGCCAACTTAGATACTTCCGCTAGGGTGGCACTGCGATCTTCGGGATGGACAAAATCAACAAAAGAATCTGCCAACAGTTCCGCCTCCGAGTAGCCAAGTAGTTCCTTAAAAGCTGGATTGATTCGCTTAAAATAGCCATCCATTCCTGCCAAACAGAGCAAATCTAGAGACAGATCGAAAAAGCGTTTTAATTCCGCTTCTGCTTGTTTCGATTCACTCAGATCGCTACCAATTCCCAAAAATCCCGTAATTTCTCCCTGTTTGTCTTTTAAAGCGGTTATCGACAAGCGTACGGGCAAGGACGAACCATCTTTACGAAGATAAGTCCATTCATACTCATCGGGTTCACCGCAACGAGCTTTAGCTACAAAAGTATCAAACCCTGGTTCGATGGTCATTCCTAACTCTTGAGACAGTTCCCGCGCCCGCCGTTCAACTTCCTGGCGATCGTGAATCAGGATCGGCGTGGTTTTACCGACTAATTCTGCTGCCTGGTAGCCCAACCAACGTTCGGCAGTCTTGTTAAACGTGGTAATGATGCCATCCACAGTAGTGGAAATAATGCTGTAATTGGCACTGTCTAAGATTGCTTGCTGTAGTGCTGAATTTTGATAATTCATGATTTTAGTTCAGAATTCGGAGTCCCTAAAGGGATACCGAGACCGAAGGGAATCCTTTAGGGCTTCGCATATTCGGAGTTCGGAGTTCGGAGTTCGGAGTTATGGTCTTTTTAAATAGAAACCATACGAACAAATATACTGTATTCCCTATCTCCCCATCTCCCAGTCTCCCC
>JADEXJ010000335.1 GCA_015207195.1 Pleurocapsales cyanobacterium LEGE 10410 | reverse complement strand
AGCTAGGAGATTTTTGATACCGTTGCTGCCATTTTTTCTCTTTGTTTGGGGTGTGTTCAGAATCGATGAGTTTGCCAAAGGTATCCCAGCGCGTGGCATTGGAAACAACTCTTTTGGCGCGGTATTCTGTGTTATCTGCTAGCCTGACTCCCACAGCTTTACCATTTTCCAGCAAAATTTTAGTGACTCTAGCTTTATATTTAATTTCTCCTCCAGCCTGAATCAAACCATCGACTAGTTTTTGAGCAATTTGACCTACACCGCCTTTGGGGTAATTAATACCTCCATAATGGCGATCGCTAAATACCATTCCCGCATTAATCATCGGCGTTTTGTCAGCAGGAACAACCGACCAGAGATAGCACTCCATATCGATAAACTGAAGTAGTTTTGGGTCTTGAATGTATTTACGGGCAAGATCTCCTGCGTTAACGGGTAAATATTTAGCCAAACCCAAACAAGATAAAGGCTTTTGAAAAAATACTCGCATTAGGTAGCGGGGTTCTTCTAAAGACAGCAATTCCATGGAGTTGAGATAGTTAAACACTTCCCAACATTTGCCATAAAATGCTCTGATTCCCCGTTCTTCATGGGGAAAGATGGCAATTAGTTCTTGTAAAAACTTTTCGTAGTCGCGATGAACCTTGAGTTCGATATCTGGTAGATGGTAGTGAATCTGTACGGGGTCGGCAAAGGTTTCGAGTTTCATATCCACCGCCTCTAAAGCCCGCGTCAGTAGATTGGTCGTTCCGCGATCGCCAAAGCCAAAAATCATCGATGCACCGACATCAAAGCGATATCCTTCACGTTCAAAATATCCGCCACTACCACCAGGAATTAGATATCGTTCGAGAACCAGTACTTTTGCCCCCTTAGCTGCCAATTGGGTAGCTGTCACCAAACCACCAATACCAGAACCAACAACTACCACATCATAAGTGGCGGTAGGGGAAATCGTTGTCATCGCGTTCATAAAATTGTTTTTTGAAAAAAAATAGATCGTTGTTTAGAGATCGATGTTTAGATATATAGTCTACCGTGAACAGTACCCTGCCGTTAAACGACAGGGCTTCCTAAAGGATACACCTGCGGATATGCGTTCACTTCGTCAATTTTAGACTTTAAGTTCTATGTTCTACGTCATCATGGGAGTCTCAGGGACAGGGAAATCTACTATCGGCAAGCTGTTAAGCGATCGCACTGGCTGGGCTTTTTATGATGCTGACGATTTTCATCCCCCGTCCAACATCAATAAAATGAATCGCGGTATTCCCCTGACGGATCGCGATCGCCTACCCTGGCTAGATCGACTCAAACAGCTGATTGCTGCTAGCTTAAAAAACAATCAGCCAGGTATTCTTGCCTGTTCCGCACTTAAATCTAGCTATCGTCAAATTCTTCGTGGCGATCGTTCTGATGTGGTCTTTGTCTATCTACGGGGCGACTACGACTGCATTCAAGCTAGGGTTAAACAACGACAAGGTCATTTTATGAAGTCAGATTTACTCCGCAGTCAGTTCGATACCCTAGAAGAACCCCAGGATGCTTTGATTGTTGACGTTTCACAGACTCCTGAAAAGATTGTAGACCAAATATTGAGTCAGGTTGGTTAGTTTTTAGTTAATCTAATCCTGTGGTTGACTAGCTTAATCAACTCCGACAATAGCCAAATTAGAGCAAAGGCGATCGCCATACTGGATAATTTCCAGACATCGAGTAAATCTAGCCAGGTTGTTACCATAACTTTCCCTGGCTTGGTTATTAAATCCCAACTATTAAATCTATGAAGCCTGCCGAGATAGATACCTACTACACACAACCCATGAGCGATCGCCCTAACCAGAAAAGATTTTTTGGCTGTTACATTGGTCAAGTAATTGTCTAGCTGAGTCAAGGAAATTACATAGGCTTCAAATCCAGCAACAATAAATAAAACATATTGCGGAATCAAAATCAGGCTAACTGCCCAGATTGGATAATCTGGACTTAATTCAATAATATGAATCGAGTCTGTCAGGATATAAGGCGCATTTGGTAAAAAGGCGATAAAAATTATTAAAATTGCCCACCAAACTATGTTGCGTGTCACCGTCAAACGGAATAAATAAGTAGACGGTTACAATTAAATATAAGATAGAAAAGCTGAAAAATGAGTAAAAAATGCCTGCACCACTAAGAGTAAAACTAAGTTGCTTGGAAGAAGAAACATTAGGGGAATTACAGAAAGCAAGCTCAGTGCCTTATCG
>JADEXJ010000334.1 GCA_015207195.1 Pleurocapsales cyanobacterium LEGE 10410 | reverse complement strand
ATTCCGTCAAACTATTGCTTTGTCTAGGTTCTGGCTTGGTCGGAAACTCTCGTCCCTCTCAACCGCGCATTTACCAATATAAGCAATCTGTTTCTTAAAGTCAACCCCTACCGCTAGAAAAATTGCACCTTTTTTTGTACTCTTTCTTTTTTGGTTTTGAAAGCCTTGGCTAGTATGGTGTTAAAACATCTGTTGTTTAGTTATGTGAGACAAAAACTTTTTTATGGCTAATTTACCTTCCTTAATAATTATTGATCGCCTGCTACAAGATTGGTTGTTAGAAGATCTTGGCAGAGGAGATTGGACGACTCAAGGATTGTTTGAAGGAAAAGCTAAAATTGAAGAAGCGATATGGGTAGCTAAAGAAGACGGAGTAATTGCTGGACTACCTATCGCAGCTAGAGTTTTTGAGTTATTGGATCGAGAAGTTAAATTTAGCTTTGATGTTAAAGAAGGAAGCTTCTGTCAATCGGGAATAAAGATTGCCACCATACGGGGAAGCAGAGAAGCTTTGTTGAGCGGAGAGAGAGTAGCACTAAACTTGGCGATGCGTTTGAGTGGAATTGCTACGAGTTGCCGTAGCTATGTAAAAAAGATTGACGATCTATCAGCTAAGTTAGTAGATACGAGAAAAACCACCCCAGGCTTGAGAATCTTAGAGAAATATGCCACGAAAATAGGTGGTGCAATCAATCATCGGATGGGATTAGATGATGCGGTGATGATTAAAGATAACCACATCAAAGCAGCGGGAGGGATAGAAAAAGCGATCGCCCTTTTGAGAACCAATATTCCTTATCCTCTAAACATTGAAGTAGAAACCAGCAATCTAGAAGAGGTAGAGCAAGCATTAGAACATGGTGCAGATATTATCATGTTGGACAATATGCCCATAGAACTAATAACTCAAGCTATCAAAATGATTCGTCAGACAAGCCCTAGAATCAAAATTGAAGCTTCAGGCAATATTACTCTAGAAACTATTCGGGCTGTAGCGGAGACTGGAGTTGATTATATCTCTAGTAGTGCGCCGATAACGCGATCGCATTGGCTGGACATAAGCATGAGAATAATTTAAAGAATTATTAATATTAGCTTGCAAATCCGAACAAAATATGAATACTTCAACTGTCGGACAATTCCCTCGGTTAAATTTAAAGCATAGCTTTAGCGTTCTGAGGCAAGAATCATGTTGACATTACAAGTAGACTGGAATCAATTGGCAAAAATCGAAGAATTACAAGATTATTTTGAGTCAGATTTTCAGGGATTTCAGAATTTAATAGAGCGATATATTAGGAAATTCGAGCAATTTGGAGAGGAAGAACTAAACAAGCTGGCGTACTTGAGAGTATTGGAAGTAACTAATGGCTGCACTCAGTGGGGATTTCGCAGACAAGATAAACAAAGCCTTTCTGTAGAAGACACTAGGCATTGTATGAAGATGGTCATGGGATTTATCAAAAACAAACGGGTTGATTTTCCTAGTAGAGGTACGATTGTTTTTAGTCCAAAAGTGGAAAGTTTTATCGAGGAAGGTCGTGAGTTATATTGTGATGCTTTTAAAAAAAATGTTCCAGGGATGAAACGGGAATATTATGCTTCCTCGACCGCACAGTTTATAGTTTACGGTCGGAGAAATTTAGAATTGGCAATGGCTTGTGTGAAACAAGATTATGAAAATCTTTTCTCGCCATATTATATTCAGCGAGGTCAGAATTACATAGCTCCTTATCTTGCCTGTATTTCTTAGAAACTACTAATTAATAGAAACAGATTATCGATTAAACTTTCGTTGAATTAATTCCCTCAGAAGTAATTAGAGCGATGCTTACGATTAGCTAGGCGATCGCATCGACTAATTATCTAAAATTAACTATCGGGACTTAGACAAAAAACAACAAGAAAACAGCCTTAAACTCCCATGAGAAAAGGGATTTACACCAAAAACCAAAAAATCGCTGAAACCCAAGTATATCAAGAAAACAACTAAATCGAAGTAAAAATATTGCTGTATATAGGTTTGAGGCTGTCTTTGACTAAAAAATGTCCAAGTCCCGATAATCAATTAGCCAAAACTGGTCGATAGCTGGATTCACGTAAATACAGGTAACTACTCCAATACCCTTAATTACCTTCTGACATTACGCAGTTTTGAGAGATTGCAGTTCAAGCATAGCGTGTTGCAAAGCTTGTATGTAAATACGACTCCGCAAAGCAAAATGATTCATTTTGTGTTTTATTTTCAAACATTCCAATTTAAAT
>JADEXJ010000333.1 GCA_015207195.1 Pleurocapsales cyanobacterium LEGE 10410 | reverse complement strand
TCAGGTAGTTGAATCATTACGTTTTCAACAAAAAAGGTTATTGAGAATAGTCTCTCATCTTTTGGGAGACTACTTTACTCAATCTCACTTCTGGCTTGCTTTTGCCTCTCTTGTGTCGCCCCTACAGGTAATCTCCCTAAATTTTTGATAGGCTAGTTTAGCATTGGCGATCGCCACTTTACCTTGAATCTGTCGCAGACGGGCTTCCTCGTTTAAGGTGTCTGTACCAATATGCTTGAGTCTTTCATTAATGCGATCGTCAATTTTGGTATCGATCCGACTGAGGAAGAAACTGGCAACCGAGGCAATCTTGTCAATTGGTAAGCCTCTTTTGATTCTCGTTTCCAACCCGCGAATATATGCCCAAGCTGTCTCTTCGTAACTCTCGACGGAAAATAACAGAGTAACGTTAACGTTAATTCCTTCTGTTATTACTCTTTCGATAGCAGGGAAGCCTTCTGGTGTACCAGGAATTTTAATCATCACGTTGGCGCGATCGATCGCCTTATAATAGCGTAATGCTTCTTCAATAGTTCCTTCGGTATCCCTGGCTAGATGGGGTGAGACTTCAATACTAACGTAGCCATCTAATCCGCCAGTTTGTTCGTAAATTTCTTTAAAGCGATCGCAAGTATCGCGAATATCTTTGAAAATTAGAGATTCATAAATTTCGCTAACTGGTTTGTCTGCTTTAATTCCCGCTTCAATATCGGCATCATAAACTTGATTACCTGCGATCGCTTTTTCAAATATTGCAGGGTTGGAAGTAATACCTTTTAGTCCGTAGTTTTCAATCTGCTGTTCTAATTCCCCAGACTCGATTAAACTGCGACTGAGATTATCCATCCAGACGCTTTGTCCGTAATTATTGATTTCTAAAAGTGGATTGTTATTAGTCATAATTTCTTTTCTCCTTTTATTGAAATAAATCTTTTCTAACTATCGGCAAGCCAAACTCTGGCTTCATCTATCTGTGCTGAATCAAAAGCTTTCACTTTAGTAAACAAAACATTATCTATTGCCTGAATGTAAGTTGACATCCATTTAGCATCACTAACGACAGCAGCATGGGTAAAGTCATTTACGGGGGACAAGCCAAATAGAATGTCTTTTAAAAGTGTTAAGGAATCTAAACCCTCAAAACGCTATCTTTGATCGTTGCTACATAACGTTGCGATCGCTATTTTATAGCTTTAATCTGTTTTCACGACTAAGTAGTCTGTTGAATTTCTGACTGCCAAGTTTCCCAGTAGCTGCCAAGGCGATGGACAAAATGTTTTGGTTTTTCTACATAGATGCGTTTGCCTAACAAAATTGCTGCGGACTGTAATTCTTGGCGACGGCGATCGCACAAAGCAGTTAGCGTTTCTAGAACATCGTCGCGGTCGAATCTTTCTGGCTGACTCCATACATATTCTTGTAATACAGCTAAATCATGTTCTTCACCTAAAAGATCGGATAAATCGTGGGTGCGATCGACCCATGCTTTTATCATTTCTGCCCAAACAGGACGTAAAATACACAGTTGATAGCGGAGATACTTAACTCGCTTGCGCCAGTCGTGGAGATTTTCTGCTGTCGGTTCGGATATGGCTGTATGTAAACCTTTATAACCTCTCCTATAAACTTTCTTTAAGCTTCGATCTACACTCAACCATCCATTTGAATCAATCTTCCAATCATCAATTTTATTTTTGGTATCTTTCAGCTTGTTTTTGACTGAGACAATAACACCTTCATCTAAAATACGCTGATATTCTCGACGATAATCAATTTGCAATTCTCGGCGCAGATCTGTAAAAGTTTCTGGGTCAACAGTACCAGAATACTGGTTTATTAAATTATCTAAGGTTTGGATTTGTACTTTAGCGTCTCTCAAATATGCCAATTTACGACCCAAATCCCGAAAACGGGCATTTTCTTGCTGATAAGCTTTTTTCCCCAGGCGATCGCGCACCAGACGTACTACTGCTCTAGTTTTCTTTAGTCGTTTACGAGCCTGATGCACTGCTTCATCAACACCAAAATCGTCAGTATTGCTCAATTCATTTATTGCTTTGGCTACTTGTTCGGTAGCGATTCGCTTGATTCCTATTGGTATGGATTCTTGTTTTTTAAGTCGATAAGTCATTAGTTATTGGTCATGTTTTGTAGAAACCAGAGGCTTTAGATCGGACAAGTAATTTCCCATCTCTTAATTACTATTTCAGGAATGGGTAGTGATACCAATTTGCGTTCTAAAACGTAATTCTTAGATGAGGGAAGTAAGTCATGGATTGAAGCTGTTCAG
>JADEXJ010000080.1 GCA_015207195.1 Pleurocapsales cyanobacterium LEGE 10410 | reverse complement strand
ACAGACATTACTCTTACTTCTACCTCATATTTTACTTCTCTCTCTTTTGAATCAGTTAGAGACAGTTAGACACTGGTTAAATGATAGAGGTTTTGATTTTTGTCTGATTAGGTGCAAGATCTGAGTAATACGAGAAAATAAACCAGGCTCACTACCAATGATGGCATTTTCTGGAAGTTGGTCAGCATTTGTAGTTCCTAAATCTGCTTCAATTTGATTAATAATATTGTCGTATATATCTTTGGTAATCAATACGCCACTATTAAAAAATTGATTTCCTGATTCATGAACACCTAACACACGGGGACGATCTCCATCAAGAGTATGCCAAACACCACTTCCACGTTGATTAAATATCGCCAGGAAGAATATCTTCTGCCAGTTTGTTCTCTTAGAGGAAGATGACCTACTTCATTTTTGGTTCGCGCACCAATAACCAGGGTATCTCCATCCAACTCTAGATTGTTACCGAAGATAGAACCCTCTCTATCTAAAGCCGAATTTACAGGAGGAAGAATTTCTCTAGTTCTGCTCCATTTACCAAAATTATCTGGAGTATAAATAATGACCTTATTTGTACCAGTATCCCCCACTGCTAAATATTTATTGTTGACAACTACAGAAGAAGCAAAATAGGCACTATCTCCCTCTTCGGGAAAAAAGCAAGTTCGATTGGTTTTAGACATACTTACTTTTGTTAGTAAAAAACATAAAATTGAGACAATTAAGAAAATTAGTTTATTCACAGCAACCTGGGTTTTTATTCATGGGATAAGGAAAAGTAGTAAAAGGTGGTTGGATAATTTCACGAGTGTCGTTACCATTTACAGGCATAATTTTCTCCTTTTAAATATATTTAATTGAATAAAGCTGATTATTGATCCAGTGATTCTAGACAAACGTTAATGCCAGAAGAATAACTACCTTCAACAGTCACTAAAAAGCCATTTTGAACGCGAGCATCTATTAAATCTTTTTGTTCGCGACAGATAATTAAGTTCGGCGTAGTATCACTATCTAAACGAAACACTTTTAAAAGTGGTGGTTTGGAGTCATAGGGTAATTCAGGACGCATGACAGCCAGAATATTTTTGCTTAATGAAAGGATGCCCACTTCATCAATGACTGAAATAACACCACTATTAATAGATCTAATTAAAGTTTTCTTGAGTAAATTTGTATCGTAGTCAATATCAAGATAGTCTCCATCAAATCCAACTGCAATGAACTCTTCAGAAACCGCCACTTTTGTTCCCAAATAAGTATTAGGTAGAGATAACTTTAGAGGTTTTTTTTCTGGTTTATCTAGTTCAAACAGCCATGCTCCTCCTCCTGTATCCTTATTAGGAGAACCAACTAAAAATAGGTTTTGGTGATGCGCGGTTGAGTAACCAAATTCCTCTTCTCCATTATCTGGTAAAGTGATTTGTTTAACTTCCCCTTCTAATAAAATTGTAAATTTTACAAATTCTGGTGTTGTGTCTATAGAGAAATCAAGTGTTTGAATTTCTGCTTCAGAACTTAATTTTGCTAGATATTGACCTACAAATGTTGCTGAAGACTCATCTACAAATTGAAATTCTTCAAGATTTGCAACATCTTTTGTAGATTGCCGTGTTGATGCACCAATCAATAAAATATCATCATCTAGTTGGAGATTTCGACCAAAGCCTCGACCAACCCTATGAGGAACTGAATTTGTAGGAGGCGATATATATCTGCTTTTAGTCCATTGATCGCTATTATCACGTGTGTAAATACTTACTCTATTGGCATTGAAATCGCCTACAGCTAAATATCGCTCGTTTATAGCTACAGAGAAGCCAAAATAGGCACTATAACCTGGTTCGGATGATAAACAGATTCGGTCTTGATTAGACATACTCATTTTGGGTAACAATACGATTCCTATAATTAAAATAATTGAGGGAATCACTTTAATTATTCTCATTTCACTGAACTTCTTAACCGAACATCCATATTAATAAAATTTACTTACGAGCAAACTATCGAGCAATTAAAACCTTCTAATTTAAATACTTAAAAAATTGGTAGTCTAACGACACAAATGTTAGGCGATCGCGATCGCTCGCTTCAATAATTTAGAGATAGAGTAATGTGTTAAACTTGTCATTTTTTATAACAATATAGCGTTCGCGCTTTAATTAATTATCTTTTTTATCGGGCAATCTCATTTTCTATTTTGACTGGAGTGCAAATAATATAGCTAACTATAGAATTGCTGTTATTGATCGAACTAATAGTAATTTCAAGTAATGGAAATGGAAACAAAATAGTGAAAAAAGATAATTGTTGTAATTTAAAGCACAAACAAATTCGATCTACATCATACTCTGTATCATTGATAACACCAAGGGAGGGGTGAATGTCAATAGTAATTTCAAAGTTTAAGTGAAGTGAAATATCCTAATAATTGCTAACTTTGTCGGCTAATTATTTATTAGCATTTATCACCTAAGTAAAATTACAAATAAACAGAATATATTTAAGTAAATATACCAAAGTAATTTGAAATTGCTGTAGCGATCGCACTTCAACTTACCAATTTTTTCTCAAAGCGATCGCATCTATAAACATCAAATTGATTGTTTAATTGAAATCAAAAACAAGCCTTAAAGATAAAAGCGATCGCAATAACAAATCTGATTGTGGTGGGCAAGAATTTAAGAATTAAAGCATAAAAAGAATATCAATAGTTTGCCCACCCTACGAAGGCGATCGCGTTAAGATTAGAATGTTTCATGTGAATCAGGTAAAATGATAATTTATGTAATTTAATCGATAAAAATTATTTCTAAAAAAACATGGAAAACAAAAAGAAAATATTATCATTATCAATAACAATAAACCTTGTCTTATTATTAACTTCGTTAAAATTATTGTTTGAGATCAACAAAATTTTCAAGAAAAAACCAAAATTTATACAAAACACATATTCTCATAATATTTCAGAAACTAAGATCGAATTTAAAAATTCGGTTAAAGAAGAGTTTTCTATTGGTATATCAGAAAATCAACTAATTAAAGAACTAGCTGAACTTGGTTTCAAACCTGGATGGTCTTATAATAATCAACATAGTGCTGTATTTATAACATCTAATATTGCTTGTCATTCTGTCTGGTCAGTCATATGGAAAGTAGATGATCTTGGTAATGTAACTAAAATTGATGGTCAATATAGAGCAGGATGTTTATAAGATAAAATAGCCATACTCTGTATCATTGATAACGCTAGGGGGCGAGCGTCAATAGTAATTTTAAAGTTTAAGTAAAGTAAAATATCTTGGAAGTTGCTGAGTTTATCAAGTAATCATTTATTAGTATTTATTACCTAAGTAAAATTACAAATAAACAAAATATATTTAAGCAAATATACCAGAGTAATTTAAAATTGTTGTAGCGATCGCACTTTTCTAATCCTCAACCCTTCAGAAAGCATAGGGTTGAATTTCGGCTCAAACTTGTCCTAATTTCCGCTTGGCTTCCATCAATTCATAGGCATTCTGTAACCTGAGAAAGTAGCCCTCAGATAGTCCGAAGTAACGACACAACCTTAAGTCTGTGTCTGCGGTAACTCGTCGCGTGCCGTTAACTATGGCGTGGATCTTATTAGCAGGGATAGCGATCGCACTCTTCCCAAGAACAAACTAAGAAAACCTAAGTCTTGAGTAAAGTCATGGTTCTATAACAATATTGTTCCAAGAGATACATTTATTGCCTGATTTGCGAATACTGTGGTTTAGTTTGAGTTCATCTTGTGAAACAATAGATTTTGCTAACAATGTGCTGTGAATATATCGATCCTTCATAGGTCTTTGATAGGTGCGACAATAATCGCAAGAGTAAAAATTGAAGGTGAGAGTGCTGGATTTGTGGGTATTTCTGATCACCTGGTTGAATTCGAGCAGTTGCGCTATTCAAAATAATCTCGATCTTCACAGTGCAGTTTTTGGTGGTTGAATTGTTAAATACACTAGTAGCTGGTGTCAAATTACTTGTCTATTTGTTCTATTTGCTCACACACAAACTAACTATCTAATTATGACCGAACCAATTCGCATCTTGATGTGCGCTCCCGATCACTACGATGTAGACTACGTAATCAATCCTTGGATGGAAGGGAACATTCATAAATCCTCCCGCGATCGCGCTGTGGAACAATGGTCTAAATTAAACCATGTTCTCAATGATTTGGCGAAAGTAGACTTAGTTCAAGGACAGCCAGGAGTACCCGATATGGTATTTACTGCTAATGCTGGTTTAGTGTTAGGAGACAATGCGGTTCTCAGTCGCTTCTTTCATCCCGAACGCCAGGGAGAAGAACCATATTTTAAGAAGTGGTTTGAAGACAACGGCTTTAATGTGTTTGAACTACCCCAAGATTTACCCTTTGAGGGTGCGGGAGATGCTTTATTAGACCGCGAAGGGCGTTGGTTATGGGCAGGTTATGGTTTTCGTTCCGAATTAGATTCTCATCCGTATATCGCTAAGTGGTTGGATATTGAAGTGTTGTCTCTACGCTTGATTGATAATCGCTTTTATCATTTGGACACCTGTTTTTGTCCCCTAACGGGAGGCTATCTACTATATTATCCTGGAGCGTTTGATTCCTATTCCAACCACATTATTGAAGGGCGTGTTCCTCAAGAAAAAAGAATTGCGATCGCCGAAGCAGATGCGGTCAATTTCGCCTGCAACAGCGTTAATGTCGGACAGTCGGTAGTAATGAACAAGGCAACTAACAGCCTGAAGCAGCGTTTGGGTGATGTGGGTTTTACCGTAATTGAAACACCCCTGACTGAATTTCTCAAGGCTGGTGGTGCAGCTAAATGCCTGACTTTAAGAATCAACGAGCCAGTACTGCCAGATGTTCACGCCAGTACCCCCGTAGAAAGCCGTGTATTGCACCTGGAAGGACATTTGCTAGATGCAGGAATTATGAACCGTTCTTTGGATTTAGTAGTAGACAAAGGCGGTAGTTTTAAAGTATTAAACTTCAATCTGGGCATAGAAAGACAGAGCATTTCTACTGCCGACGTGCGGATATCTGCCCCTGACCATGATGTGATGGAAGAGATCATGGGTCAGTTGATTGAGATCGGTGCAGCAGTCCCTGAGGAAGATGGTAAAAACGCTATCACCGAAACCTGCGATCTTGATGGAGTTGCCCCCAATGACTTCTATGTTACTAATATTTATCCTACCGAAGTCAGGGTGAATGACCAGTGGACAAGGGTGCAGCAACAACGCATGGATGGGGCAATTGTCGTTAGTGAGGGTGCTAAGGGCGTAACGGCTGTTTGTAAGCTCTTGCGAGATCTAAATCAGGGCGATCGCGTTGTCGTGGGTGTAGACGGTATTCGTACCGTACGCAAAAAATCTAATCGCGAACTCAAAGCCAAAGAAGAGTTTGGTTTTATGGGTGCGGGAGTATCCAGCGAACGAAGAGTAGAACTAGTAGTAGAACAAATCGCCTGGGAACTGCGTCAGATTCGCGATCGCGGAGGCAAAGTAGTCGTTACCGCAGGACCCGTAGTAATCCATACAGGTGGAGGGAAACACCTTTCTACCTTAGTGCGCGAGGGATATGTTCAGGGCTTGCTGGGAGGCAATGCGATCGCCGTTCATGATATTGAACAGTCATTGATGGGTACTTCCTTGGGTGTGGATATGCAGAAAGGTACTCCCGTGCGCGGAGGACACCGCCATCACCTAAAAGTAATTAATACGGTACGGCGTTACGGTAGCATTGCCAAGGCTGTAGAACAAGGAGTCATTACGGGCGGGATTATGTATGAATGTGTTAAGCACAACGTACCCTTTGCCCTGGCTGGTTCGATTCGCGATGATGGACCGTTACCCGATACCCAGATGGATCTAATTAAAGCCCAGTCAGAATATGCTCAACTACTTGAAGGAACCGATATGATTCTGATGCTATCAACCATGCTGCACTCGATTGGGGTAGGTAATATGACCCCTGCGGGAGTGAAAATGGTTTGTGTGGATATCAATCCTGCGGTTGTTACTAAGTTAAGCGATCGCGGTTCGGTAGAATCAGTTGGCGTAGTAACTGATGTCGGCTTGTTCCTTAGTTTATTAGTTAACCAATTGGATAAGTTAACTAGTCCCTATCAGACTGCTTAAATTAAAATAACGACTAACGATATGCGAAGCTGTATCCTTTAGGACTAACGACTATAGTAGTTGATAGAGTTCGAGCGGATTCTATCTAGTTGCTACAGCAGAAAAAGCGATCGCCCAACACCATAACCAAATTGTTTACCATAGATTCATCAACTCACTTTGGCAATTCTTTAGTAACGGCGATCGCTTTGTGATGAAACCATCAGTCATTTCTAAATTTAATCGCTGGCTCATAGTTAGCCTATTTAGCTTTCTTTTTGTTTGTTGTTACTATACCCTTCCCGTTGTTTCTCAATCGTCTCCATCCTCAGAAAAAGTATTTGAGTCGGTTTGGAGTACGGTGGAAGACAACTTTTTCGATCCTAATTTTAATGGGGTAGATTGGGAGAGAATGCGATCGCAATATCGACCTCAAGCAGCACGAGCCAGATCTACCAAACAGCTAGCGGAAGTTATCAATCAAATGCTGGGAGAGTTAAATACCTCTCATACTCGCTTTTATACTCAAGATGAGCCAGCCTACTATCAAATTGCAGGAATTTTTCGTCAGTTTTTGCTGGAAGATTTAAAGCCATTTTTACCCGACGGGAAATTAGAATATACGGGCATCGGGGTCTACACCGAAGAGATTAACAATAAAACTTTTATCAAGGCAATTATTAATGGTTCTCCTGCTGAAGAAGCAGAATTAAAAGTAGGCGATGAATTATTGAGTGTTGAGGGTCAACCTTTTCAAGCCATTCAATCGTTTGTTGGCAAAGCAGATCGAGAAGTTCCCGTGTTGATTAGACGTACTGCTGATGGTTCACCCCAAGAAATTGTCGTAGTTCCCAAAATCTTTAATCCCGCTACCATGTTTTTCGATACGGTAAAAAATAGCGTTGAGGTAATCGAACAAGACGACCATAAAATTGGCTATATTCACATTTGGTCTTATGCAGATGACAAGTACCAAGAACAGCTAGAAAAAGAATTAGTTTACGATCGCCTCAAAGACACCGATGGCTTAGTCTGGGATATCCGCGACGGTTGGGGTGGTGCGGTTCCGACTTATCTCAATATTTTTACCGCCCCCGTACCAACCATTACCAGCATTTACCGTGACGGCGTTGCTAGGGACACCCAGATGCAATGGCAAAAACCAGTAGTAATGTTAGTCAATCAAGGATCGCGCAGTGGTAAAGAAATTCTTGCTTATGGCTTTCGTAAGTATGGCGTAGGACAAATTGTGGGTAGTGAAACCGCAGGTGCAGTAGTTGCAGGTAGTCCTTATATTATGCCTGATGGGAGTTTGCTGTACTTAGCTGTTGCCAACGTGCTGGTCGATGGAGAACGTTTAGAAGGTAATGCCATAGTACCCGATATTCGAGTTCCTCTGACGATTCCCTATGCCCAAGGAGTCGATCCGCAAAAAGAACGTGCTATAGAAACTGTATTAGATCGAGTTCAGATGAACAGTTGAATTTGCTAGTTATCTTGCCTGATTGTGAGAATCGAAACTATACAATAATTGCTTGGCTCTCAAGAGCGTTCCCAGGGTAATTTGTTTGGTTAACCAATACAGAATGGATAAGATGACAAACGTAATTGCTATTACCAACAAGGGTTTTTTAGTAGTTAGATCGCTGAGGGTTGAAACCATCAATACATCAGGTTTCGTAACTAAATCCCAACTATTAAAGCGACGAAATCTACCCAAAAAGATGCCGACTGCACACAGAGCATGGGTGAGTAATTCGCTGGGGAAAACTAATTTTCTGGCACCATGTTTTCTTAGGTAATGACTTTGATTAATTAGCGAAATTACATAAGCTTCCCAACCTACTAAAATTGCCAATAAGTGTAGGGGAATAAAAATCAAGGTGGTAATCCAAATAGAATAGCCCGCTCGGATAGCTTCAATTAGGTGAATGATATCAGTCAGTAAATAGGGGGCATTGGGTAGAAAAGCAATAAAGACGACGAAGCCAAGCCACCACAGAAGCGATCGCTTTTTACTGCGTCTTAGAAACAGCCCAAAGCTAATCACCAAAGGAATAAACGCTAGAAACAAATTCCAGACAATCCAACCACTATATTTATTGAATGCTGTAAAAGCATCAGCTAGTATTGCTTCCATTATTTAAAATACTTGGCGATCGTTGATCCTTTAGGGCTTTTTTCCTAAATTAACATCTAAATATTCTTCTCGATCGCTGCGATCAGACTATCGATCTCTTCAGGTAAAGTTAGATAATGCACGCAAGCGCGGATACAGTCAGGATCGGCAATAGTTCTGAGTAGAAAGCCCTGCTGTTCTAGACTATTGACTAATTGCTTATGTTCCCTCCCCGCAACCTGGAAAGAAACCAGTCCTGCTTCGGGAGGTGTATGTTTGAGACAGCTAACCCGTTCGATGTTTTGCAACTGTTCCCAAAGGTACTTACTCAATTCGCAAATTCTCTGATAGCGATCGCTTTTATCGCCCCATTCCTGATGTGTGGCGATCGCATTTCTCAAGCCCTCATATTCGGGATAGGCGGAAGTTGCTACCTCAAACTTGGTTCCGTCTTGTTTCCAGGCTACGGGTTTTCCGCGATCGTCCATTTCTACACCGCGCCAGCCAATAAAGGTAGGATTTAACTCTGGAAACGCTTGTTGACTAATATACAGTCCGCCAACTCCCGCAGGTCCACAAAGCCATTTATGTCCCGTAAAGGCATAGTAGTCTATTTCTAGTTCGGGTAAGTTCAAGCATAACGAACCGACAGACTGGGCTGCATCTACCATCACTCTAATAGTTTTCTGGGCAGGATAGTTATGACAGGCTTGGGCAATTTCTTTGAGGGGTAATACCTGTCCCGTGTTCCAGAGTAAATGACTTAAAACTACTAGCCGAGTATTTTCTGTGAGGTTGCTGCGAATAACTGCTACAGGATCGCCACTGTTCAAAGTCTCCATGATCGGACAGATATCTACTTCTACCCCGAAGCGTTGGGCAATTTCCTCTACCGTCGCGATAATTCCTGGGTGTTCGCAGTCACTCATCAAGATGCGATCGCCTTGATGCCAATCTATGCCCCACATGGCAATATTACAGCCCGCAGTGACGTTTTCGGTCAGGGTAATAGTTTTGGGAGTTGTGCCTAATTCCGTAGCGATCGCTTCACGCAATAGATTGACTTGGTTGTTTAGCCAAGCATTAATTTGACCAGAAAAAGGACCAACTTGCTGAATATATTTATGGGTATCGATAATGGCTTCAAAGGCAGTATTGGGCATTGTTCCCTGACCACCAAAATTAAAATAGGTCTTGTTAATTAATCCAGGAAACTGTTGACGATGTTTTTTCAGGTCGGTTTTAGATAGACTATTAGTCATAAGTAATATCTTGCTCTGTGGCGAACCATTGTTAGTATATCGACATTTACCAATAAATATTCAGCGAGACAATCTTTGGGGAGATAAAGCTTCACGGCAGAAAAGCAGGTTATCCTTACTCCTTATTCTTTTTGGCTTGACTGCATAAAGTATGCTAATCACCGACTATCTCTTGCTCAACTACAAACGCTGTAATCGTCGTACTTTTTTGGAAACCTATGGCGATCCTCAACACAAAGACCCAGAGAAAGACTTTTTGCTCAAGTTAAAGCGAGAAAACAAAATTCACTTTCGTAACGTAATTACGGCGCGATCGCTTGATTACCAGCAGCCATCGTCCTCTCATAGAGATTGGCAGCTTAATGCTTTGCAGACTAGTGAGTTGATGCAGCAGGGGGTAAACTGCATTGCCATGGGGACTCTAAGCATCACTTTTTCCCAGTGGCAACTGGCTTTAGGTGATGAGATATTTCTCAACAAAATAGACCAAACTCACCACGATTTATTATCAGAGATTGTTTTTGCTGCTACACCTAGTTTATTAATTAAGCATCCAGGCAAGTCTCGATTTGGAGACTGGGAATATTTTCCTGCAAGTATCAAACTCGGTCGCAAAGCCAAGCCAGAATACAAGTTAATTGCTGCTTTCCATGCCCAAATTTTAGGCATCATTCAAGAAAAAACTCCAGAGCGATCGCAATTAATTTTAAGAGAACACAACGATTGCTCGATCAATTTAGACCATTGGCTGATGAAGATGCAGGATACCGTCGCCGAATGTTTTGCCATGCTGGCTAATTATCAAGAACCAGAAGTTTTTATTTCTCGTCAGCGATGCAGCCTCTGTAACTGGTATGGTCATTGTCATAAGGTAGCAAAATCGGTCAAACACTTATCTTTGATTCCTGGAGTTACTCCCAAACGCTACGAATATTTGCAGGCAATTGGAGTTGACAGCGTTGAATCTTTAATTAGTATATCTGAAGCCAACCTGGGTGAAACTTTGGGTTATGATGTGGCACGGCAGCTAAAACAACAGATCTTGTCAATTGAAAGCGATCGCGCCCTGGTAAGATCTAGCTTCGATTTGGTTAATACTCAACCGATTCCTAGTGCAGCGATCGAGCTGTATTTTGATATCGAAGCCGAACCCGAACGCCAAACTGACTATTTATTAGGAGTTTTGCTGGTAGATCGTTCGACTAATATCGAACAATTTTATGCCTTTTTAGCCGAATCACCAGAGGATGAAGGTAAAATTTGGCAAGAATTTTTAGACTTTGTTGCCCTCTATCCCGACGCACCCATCTTTCACTATTCGGAATATGAGGCTGATACAATTAAGCGTTTGGCAAGGCTTTACGGTACTCCTAAAGAACAGAAAACAGCAGTATTGTCTCGTTTGGTAGATCTCCATCATTGGGTAACCAAATCGGTTATTTTACCCGTAGAAAGTTATTCTTTAAAAGCCTTAGCTAACTGGATCGGTTTTTATTGGCGAGAAACTCAAGCCAGTGGGGATCAGTCGGTTTGTTGGTATGACCAATGGCTACATACCCAGGATCGAGCTTTACTGGAGTTGATTTTGAACTATAACGAAGATGACTGTCGGGCGACTCGCTTTTTAAAAGACTGGCTATTAGATTTTTTGGAATATCAAAGACAGGAGCTAATAGTTACAAAATAATCGCCATAAATACTGCTCATAAAATTGCCGATAAAATACTCTTTTAAAGTTATATGAAGAAGTTTAACAAAATTGGCGATCGACTCGCAATCTTAGAATTTTTACGGGGATCGTAAGCTAAATTGAAATATGTAAGGGATAAATGATGGTTATGTAAATCATAAGTTTAGTTTATCTTTTGCCAACTGCTCAATTAGAATCCAAAGTATCGATAATCTCTTTAACAGCTTGAATGCTTGGTGAAGGGAGCGATCGCAGCTCAATTATTAATGCCTATGTTTGCTCTTCTGTTGTTTGTCACCGCTATTGCTAGTACCGTTATTTATCTTCGCACTGATAACGATATCTTTGCTTTGCTGGCTGTGGGGATGTGGTTCTGTTGTCTGGTTTGGGGTTTGGTTATCGCTCACTGGTCGATTCATTTGTTGGCTTTATTGGCATTGCTATTTATTGGTAAACCAATCGCTGTCGCTACGGTTAGTTCTCGCGAGAGATAAAACAACGCAGCATAATTTTTTCAAAACTTCTACAAAACGATGATCTGCCAAAATAAGGGTAGGTTGTCGTCTTTTTTTGCATAAATCAATAGCATAGTGACAGATCGCTAACAACTAACAACTAACAACCAACTACTAACCACGCTCAATTTATCGTGACAAATCCCTATAGCTGGCTAGATAAATCTTTAAACACTATTCATCGGGCAAACTGGTATCGTTCGGTCAAGACGATCGCCCAAAAACCAGGAGCAGTAGTAGAATTATTGGGTAAGCCTGTAGTTAATTTTGCCAGTAACGATTATTTAGGATTAGCAGGAGATCAGAGGTTAATCGAGGCTGCGGTTGCTGCAACCAAAGCTCATGGTACGGGAAGTACTGGATCGCGGTTGTTGAGCGGACACAGGGAATTACATCGAGACTTAGAACTAGCGATCGCCTCTTTAAAACAGACAGAAGATGCTCTAGTATTTAGTTCGGGTTATTTAGCCAATCTCGGTACGGTATCTGCTTTAGTCGGACAAAGAGATTTAATTTTAGGCGATCTATACAATCACTCTAGCTTAAAAAAAGGTGCAATTCTTAGTGGTGCAACAACTATCGATTATCAACACAACGATCTGGCAGATTTGCGCCATAAATTAGAAAACAACCGTGCTTTATATCGTCGCTGTTTAATTACCACCGATAGCGTTTTTAGTATGGACGGGGATTTATGTCCTTTGCCCGAATTGATTGCGATCGCCGAAGAATTTGCATCTATGCTATTAATAGACGAGGCACACGCTACGGGAGTTTTGGGCAATACTGGGGCTGGCTGCGTCGAACATTTTAGCTGTACTGGCAAAGAATTAATTCAAATCGGTACTCTCAGTAAAGCTTTAGGAAGTTTGGGGGGATACGTTGCAGGTAGCGCAACTTTGATTGACTTTTTACGTAACCGCGCAGCAAGCTGGATTTATACTACTGCCTTATCTCCTGCCGATACCGCAGCAGCCATCGCAGCGATCGAGGTAATTAAACAAGAACCCCACCTAAGAAAACAACTGTGGCACAATATTAATTATCTTAAGCAACAGCTATCAGATTTAGAACTGTTACCTTCCGAGTCATCGATTCTCTGCATTAATCTTGATACTCCCGAAGCAGCCTTAAATAAAGCCCAACAGCTTATAGATGCAGGTATTTTCGCCCCTGCCATTCGCCCGCCTACCGTACCTACTAGCCGTATTCGCCTATCTCTAATGGCTACTCACCAGCGATCGCATTTAGATTTACTGGCATCGCTCATTTAGCCAAGGAACATTATGCTTTGCCGTCAGGTATAGCACTATGTCTATACGTTAGAACAGTTCTTAAACTCACTACTTACTACTTACTACTCACTACTTACGAGTCGATCGCTATATAGCGTTTCTCAAATTGGTGAAGTACATCCTTGAGTTGGGCTTATGTCTACTATCTAGCCAATCAACAATCAACAATCAACAAAAGCCAAGGTTGTTTAACGTACCTCATTCAAATGAGAACCGCTATAGATGACCTAACTTAAATTTGTACGGCTATAATTAATTACCCAAAGTTTGCTATTAAAAAACTCCAGCTTATTAGGTGGAGTTTTGTGAGAATTTAGATTGTAAGATCGACATTTAACTTCCTAGTTATAAATACTCAAGTCATCAATATTTTTTCTCCAAAATGCCAATCTCTAGTTCTAGCTAGCAATAGTAATCTTCTAGTTTTTATCCAAGCTATCTAAGACAGAATCTACTTGGCGAATATAACTTTCATCGTTCAAAGTATCTTCAGACAATCGGCGATCGGCAATGCCAACTTTAACCAAATCTTCTGCTGTAATATTGTTAGTACGTATCGCAGTAATAAATCTACCCGCAGAAGGAACGCCACGTTCTTTAAAACGACCTTGATAGCCTGCTGTAACTAAGTCATAGGGACTTATTTCTACAACTTCTCGTGCCATTCTAGTATTAGTAGTAATTATTTTTTGAGCCAAAGCAGGTGTGGTTGCACCTATGGCTGCTATGATTGATATGGCAGTAATTAACAAGCGTTTCATAATTTTATCCTCAATTGATTATAAAATAACCCTTATCTTTCGATTCATTTACCATAGTTACTAGAGAGGCTGAGAAAATAATGAAGGCTAACTGAATGGACTATGAATTGTTGCTTAGAAAAATTAAATCTTTTACTCAGCAAATATTTATTTGATAGAGGTATAATTTATATATATCCGTTGTCTTTCACTCGAAGTTATTTTGTTATTTGTTATTAATATTATTTACGTTTAATTAAGCTGCCAATAGCTTTGATGATGTACTGAATTTTAGACGTAGAGAATACATTTTGTCGATCTTATGAGTATCTAATTAGGTCAATATACTCAATCAACAAAATATATTTTTTAAGATTTTTTTTGACACTAAATATTTAATTACCCCCACCTACTTAGACGAGGTTTTAATTCGCAACCACTTGGTTGCTTAAAATGCTACCAATAAACTAAGGATCAGATAATTTTTTCAATTTCTTCTTCGCTGGTCGATCGCACTTTCTCAGCAGACATATATTTATCTGTTTCTCGGAGTCTTTGACTCAAAAAGCGACAAATTTCTAAAATAATATGGGGACGCTGGGAAATTAGGCTAATAAAGCGTTTCTTTTCCAAACAGAGCAAGACAGAGTCTTCCAATGCGATCGCACTATCCCAACGGGTAGCTTCATCAAACAGGGCAATTTCACCAAAATACTGTCCTGTGGTCAGCTGTTTTATTTCATGCTGTTCGCCATCAAAATCTTTAACAATTTGGATTCTGCCCTCGGCAATAATGTACAAGTGCCAACCCCAGCTTCCTTCAGTGTAGATAGTTTCCCCTGCCATGACCTGTCTTTGTTCCAAAGCTCGATCGATGGGGAATAATTCGTCAAGGGAGAGATTTTTAAACAGAGCAATATTTCGTAGTAAAAGTAGTCGATTCATAGAAGAACTAGCGGGAGAGACAAACTGACCAACAGAAGGAAAAATTTCTTGCGCCACTAATTGTACGACAGGATCGGGGTCTTTTAGTAGCGTAGCAGGGATGACGCTCAAGGCTACTGACGCTCCAATCCCAATCCAGCGATCGCCTGATTCTAAAGCTTCAAGCAGTAGTTTGTAGCCCTTATTTCTCAGCCATTGGGGATTGTATTCTATTTTATTGGCAGGTTTTTCCGATACCGTTTGTTCCAATAAAGGCATCAGGGGTTGAATAAAACGACGATGGTTGATTGAAGCCAGAACTTCCACCGCATTAGCCAAATCTCGGCGATCGCTCGTGGCGAGAATACGCCGTACTAAACTGACGGTGCGGGAATAACCCAAACAGGAAAGGATGTATAACACCTTTTGCAAAAGACGCTGCTGAAAATCTTCAATTGCCACTGATAACAAACGCCAGCTAGGATCCTGCCTGGGTATTTGTTGTTGCCACTTACGGGTAAGAGCCAACAGCTGAAACTCTGGAGTGAGATGCTTGAACAGAATCTCGTTAGCCCGTTTGCTTTTGATTTGGGCAATGGCAGCGATCGCCGTATTTACTACGTCAGGGTTATTAGAATTTAAGTTGTTTTTGGCTATGGTCAAACCAGCTTGTCCATAAGCTGGCAGGGTGTCGGCTACCAAGCCACGAACTTGGGGAGAATTATCACTCAACCCCATCGCAACTTTTTCCAACATTTCTGGACAACAAGTAATTTTTAAT
This sequence comes from Pleurocapsales cyanobacterium LEGE 10410, assembly GCA_015207195.1. Classification (GTDB taxonomy): domain Bacteria; phylum Cyanobacteriota; class Cyanobacteriia; order Cyanobacteriales; family Xenococcaceae; genus Waterburya. The sequence goes on along the minus strand of JADEXJ010000080.1, from coordinate 11,164 downwards.
AGTTTAAACGCTGCCACCCTTACTGCTGAGACGGGATGGTTAATTTGGGCAACGGCAATCTTGGCTAAATTACTGTCTTGAGGTTGAGCCAGGCTAACTAATGCTGATAGTGCTTCCTGTTGAGCTGCTGGACTAATTTGCGGGAGTAAATACTCGATTAAAGTGACAAATTTGGGATGTTGACTGTAGCGTATCACCGAGGAAATCGCTTTAGCCATCGTGTCGGTTGATTCGAGCTGTAAAAATTGCTCTGCCAGCTCAACCAAATCTCCTGAGTTTTTGTCTTTGCCCCAAAATGTAGCAATCAAACCCAACGTTCTTACTTCTTGATCGCTGTCGGCAGTTATTACCTCTAGCTGCGCTGGTTCAAAAACGTACTGGTTGGCAAGCAAAACTTCTAGAGCAGTTGCTCTAACCACGGGATGATCGTCGGTTAGTAAATTAGTAAACTGTTGTAGGGTTAGATCATCAAGATCGCTAAATAATTTAAGTATTTCTCGACGCATTTCCCCTTGGGCATTGGGGAACAGCATCTTTACTTCGGGAAAAAACTGAGCGGGATTGTTAAAATTGGCAGCTAACTCTAAGCCCTTGATTTGAATAAAGCGATCGCCATCCGTTAAAAACTCTTTGATTACCTTGCTTGACTGGGGTGGTAGCTGGTTTTTTTCATCGCTAAAATCATCTAGGTTGATCGTATCAGAGCGAATCATTGACTCCAAACTCTGGGTATAAAACTTACCCATCGGTAAACGTACCAAAAGCAGCACAACCGTCAGGGCAATTGCCAACCAGGTAATTTGCTCCAGGCTTAGATAGAGATGACATAGCCACAATACTATACCTGCCGTGGTCAAGCCTACAGAATAAATCAAGCCATCGCTCAAGGCTCTGATTCTTCCTACGTATTGATGAGGGATGCCATTATAGTTCAATTGGTGTATGGGGAGATTTATTGCCTTATAAAGCGCATCTCCGTTGATATGTAGTCCGATCGCTGCGAGTAGATTAAAATTGAGCAGTAAATTTGCCAAACTCAACAGGGTAGTTACGGGATAAACCGCATTCAGTCTTGCTACCCCTACCCACCTCAACAAAGGGCGGGTAATACCGTAGAGAAATACTACCTGAATTAAGGAAATGATCATTCGCATCAGCCCCAAAAACCCCGTCAGTTGAGACTCGCTAAACCTTTGACCGTAAATATTAAACCAAAGAAATTCTGAGCTGATATAGATAATTACTAGCAGGAAAGTACTGATAGCTAAAAATAAGACTAAAGGGTAACGTTTGCCCACATCAGACAGAGTTTTTAAAGATTCAAGAATATTTGGTTCTGCTTCTTGCTGGCGAGTTTCTAGGCGACGCTGAGAACTTTCCAAATAAACCAACTGCCCAAAAGCGATCGCCATAAAGATCGGTAAAACTAGCAATAATTCTCGACTGGGGAAATAGTGAGATAGTAAAATCGTCAACCCCCCGCCAATCAGAGTTCCTACCGCTTGGGCAATACCAATAAAGGGAGCATATTGCTTATATTCAATGGTCGTAAAATAGTCTGTTAGTAGTCCAGGATAGAGCAGATTATTATTAAAGTCCCACTGGAAAAAGATGGCAATCAATAGAACATAATAAACCCAGACTACATCCAAATTAACCAATAGCCTCAACCCCAACATCACCGCTATGGAAACTGACAGCACATAGCAAAACATTTGAGGACGACTATAGCGATCAGCAACCTGAGAAAAAACCCCATAAGCGGGCAGAGAACACAACCCAATTAAAATAAAGGCAATCGGTAGTTGACCCGCACCTACGTGACTGACAAACAAAGAATTGGCGATCGCCATTGCCATGACGTTATAAGTCAGTACTGTAACTGCTAGAAGTAAGAGTTGGGGTAGACGACCAAATTGGGAAAAACTCAAACGCTTTTTAACAGCTAGACTCATAATTTCTGCTCGTTGGTTGAACTGGTTTCTGTCACTGTAGAAGAGATTGTTTCGGAAGTTTCTATAGTTTCAATTTCGATGGACAAATCGCTAACGGGAGTCGAGCGCACAAATAAGGTCAATCCCGCTGCAATTATCAAACACACTCCTCCCAGTACCACTGCTAAAAGACGGTCATCATGGAGTAAATGCTGCATAATCCAACCAAAACCGAGAGATGCCACAATTTCTGGTAGAACGACAAAAAAATTAAACACCCCCTGATAGATTCCTCGACGTTGAGGCGGAATCGAGCCACTCAGCATTGCGTAGGGCATAATCAAGGCACTCGACCAAGCCACCCCCAATCCAACCATCGCCAATAGTAAAGTATAGCGATCGCCAATCGTTAATAGAGAAACCAAGCTTACTCCCCCAAGCAGCAAGCAGATACTATGAGTGGTCGGACGACCGAGATGCAGGGCAATACGGGGTAACACAAACGAAAAACCAATACAAACGGCGTTATAAACGGCAAAACAAATTCCTGCCCATTCTATACCGTCGCTATAAAGAATTGAATCTTGACTGGTTGCGCCAAAAATATTGCGCGCCACCGCTGGAGGAAAATAGAGGAAAAAGCAAAATATCCCCAACCAGGTAAAAAACTGCACCCTAGCCAGCTGCTGCATTGTCTGAGGCATTTGTCCCAGGGTTTGCCAAGATTCTTTGAGACTGCTAATAATTCCCCCTCTGCTGGCTTTGAGCCGTTCAAACTTAGCTAGGTTTTGAGGTGGATATTCGGGAGTAGTTGCAATTGTCCACAACACAGTACCGAGAAACAACACGCCTCCGATATAAAAAGACAACTCCACCGTCAGAGGGATTTTACGCCAAGTATTACTAGTATTGTCAATCTGAAAACCGTGGCTCAATATCCAAGGCAAAGTGGAGGCAGATACTGCACCCAAGCCCAGCATAATGCTTTGCATCGCAAAACCTTTGGTTCGTTGCTCTTTGGGCAATAGATCCCCAACAAAAGCCCGAAATGGCACCATGCTCACGTTGGCACTAGTGTCTAAAATCCATAATAATCCTGCTGCCATCCACAGGTTAGAACATCTTGGCATCAGAATCAGGGCAATAAACGCTAAGATTGCCCCTGCTAAAAAATAAGGTCGTCTCCTGCCTAGAGGATTCCAGGTGTAGTCGCTAAGATTACCCACGATCGGCTGTACCAGTAGACCCGTTAGAGGCGCAGCTAGCCAAAGAATCGGCAGTTGGTCGGCATCTGCTCCCAAATGCTCGAAGATAGCACTCATATTTGCCATCTGTAGCCCCCAGCCAAACTGAATACCCAAAAAGCCCAGGTTCATGTTCCACAGCTGTCTAAAATTGAAAGAGCTTAGTTGAGAAGTCTCCTCAGAATCCTGACCGCTCAATGATTTTAGCTCGGACTTAGATTGAGATTGAGATACATTCTCTGCTGCATCAGATTGTTGTGGGATTGACATAAAAAGAATCTTGATGTGTTACCAATTGATTTTCCAACATCTTACTAGGTAAGTTTAATATAACTTTACAAAATGGAGAACGACCTGATGGTTTTAGAGAACTATGGTGGATTTGGCAGAATATTTTAAAATTATTTTTGTTGCTTTTACGGGAAAGATTATCAAGCTATGGGCGATCGCCTTCGAGACTCAAAAGCCGTACTCAGGTTAAATGTAATTTAAAGCTTTGTTGTATGAAGGCTGTCTTCAACAATAATCAAACCAGTAAATCCGTTATTGTCGTGTATTATAGGCAAATAGTCATGGTGATTCAACAAAATACATTGCTGATTTAGCTAACGAGCGCAGTCTTTGCCAGAAGAAACGCCACAACGACAGAACGCAACTTAGGTTAAGTTATTGCTATTTACAATACGACCGTGTGAGGAATCAGAAAGATGAAGATTTTAGCACTAGCATGGGAATTCCCACCTCGTATAGTTGGAGGAATTGCCCGTCATGTGGCGGAATTATATCCAGAAATTATCGATCTGGGTCATGAAGTCCATTTGCTTACCGTCGAGTTTGGTTCTGCCCCCAAATATGAAATAGTAGAAGGAATTCATCTTTATCGTTGCCCCGTCGCTCACGGCAATGATTTCTTGCATTGGGTTGCCAATATGAATGAGAGTATGGGCAGCCTTGGTGGTGAGCTACTAAAAAAGCATCACGACTTCGATCTAATTCATGCTCACGATTGGTTGGTAGGCGATGCAGCGATCGCCCTCAAACACACCTTCAAACTTCCTTTGGTAGCGACGATTCATGCTACTGAATATGGTCGCTACAACGGTATACATAACGCTAGACAACGGTATATTAGTGGCAAGGAAAAGCTGTTAGCTCATGAAGCCTGGAGAATAATTGTCTGTAGTCAATATATGCGTGAGGAAATTCAGCGTGTTTTCCAATCTCCCCCAGACAAAATTGATGTAATTTACAATGGCATACGTCCTGAGAAAAAACATCACAGCAATTTTGAGCGAATAAAATTTCGCCGTCGTTTTGCCAACGACAAGGAAAAGATTATCTACTATGTAGGACGTATGACCTATGAAAAGGGTGTTTCTGTTTTGCTTGACGCTGCACCCAAAATAATTGAAGCAACGGGAGGTAATGCCAAATTTATTATTATTGGGGGTGGCAATACCAGTCGCCTCAAGCATCAAGCTAGGTATTTGGGAATTTGGCAACAGTGTTATTTTACGGGGTTTATGTCCGATGCAAATCTAGATAAGTTCCAAACCATTGCCGACTGTGCTGTTTTTCCCAGTTTGTACGAACCCTTTGGTATAGTCGCACTTGAAAGCTTTGCTGCTCGTGTCCCCGTCGTGGTATCTGATACAGGAGGACTCCCAGAAGTGGTGCAGCACAACTATACGGGCATTGTTACTCGCGCTAACGATCCTGGTTCTTTGACTCAAGGAATTTTAAAAGTGCTACAAGATCCCGCCTACTCGCAATACTTGGTTAACAATGCTTACAAATCCATAGCTGAAAAATTTAGCTGGGATGATTTAGCCAAGCAAACAGTAGCGGTTTGTCGTCAGGTTGTTTACGAGCGATCGCAAGTTGCCTGGTAGTTAATGGTGAGTGGTGAGTGGTGAGTGGTGAGTAATTAGTAGTTCGACTGTTAACTAATTTGGCAATTAGTAAAAAAATTTGTTAGCTTATACGTAGTCGTAATGAGTATGAGTTAATCAAACAAATGGTCAAAATAGTTGGTATTTTAGGCAGTCTTCGCACCGATTCTTATAGTGCTTTGGCTTTGCAACAGGCAATAGAAAGGGTTCGAGCCTTGGGTGCAGAAGCAGAAATTCTCGATCTCAGAACTATGACTTTGCCCTTTTGTGATGGGGGAGATGAATATCCCGACTATCCCGATGTAGAGGTATTGCGAGAGCAAGTCAAGACTGCCGATGGTTTGATTTTGGCAACTCCCGAATATCACGGTAGCGTTAGTGGCGTGTTAAAAAATGCTCTAGATTTGATGAGTTTTGAGCATCTGTCGGGTAAGGTAGCGGGATTGATTAGCGTTTTGGGAGGACAATCTAATAGCAATGCTCTCAATGATTTGAGAATTATCGTCCGTTGGGTACACGGTTGGGTAATTCCCGAACAGATTGCGATCGGGCAAGCCTGGCAAGCTTTTAATCCAGAAGGCAAATTAAAAGATGACAAATTGTCTCAAAGATTTGATGCCTTTGCTCAGAGTTTGGTAGACAATTCAATCAAGTTGAGTAAGAACGTTTAGAAATTAACCTGTAGCCTTATTTGACTTGGTGACATCAGCGTTCGCTTTATCATAACCAAAACGTCAACCATAGTAAATTTTTCTCTAGAGGCGGATGGCGAACCACCCTTATTTCGGATTGACTGTAGCAGATTCGTATAAAGCTTGAATCCAGTTCCATTCCTCAGTCAAGCCTTCTAACAAAGAAACCTGGGGGTGATAACCTAAAATTTGCTGGGCTTTAGTAATATCTGCACTAGTATGACGGGCATCTCCTACCGCACGTTTTAAATAATTTTTACGAATTGGTTGACCTATCACCTGTTCCATAATCGCTAATAGCTCAATCAAGGTTACACGACTGCCACCGCCAATATTGAATACTTCACCAACCGCTTCTGGTATTTTTCCCGCAACCAAATTAGCAGCTACGATATCGCCAACATAGGTATAGTCTCTAGTTTGTTGTCCATCCCCGTAAATATCAATTGCTTCATCGTTTAGTGCTGCTTTGAAAAACTTATGAAAAGCCATGTCTGGACGTTGGCGTGAGCCATACACAGTAAAATAGCGCAATACCGTGACGGGGACACCAAATTGCTGATATAGCAGACACAATTGCTCCCCTGCTAGTTTGGTAATGCCGTAGGGTGAAACAGGCTGAGGACATAAGGTTTCGGGAGTAGGCATCCTAACCGCATCCCCATATACCGATGAGCTTGAGGCATAAACAATCCTGGTTAAAGATTTAACCCGTTTAGCTGCTTCTAAAATTACCTGAGTCGCATTAATATTTCTGGTCGTATAGTCTCGAAACCCGTCTCCCCAACTCGATCGCACTCCTGCCTGGGCTGCCTGATGATAGACTATATCCACCGATTGCAAAAGCTGCTGCCAATCTAAATCTTGAATGCTGGCTGAAATCAGTTTGAATTTAGAATATTTTTCAAGACTAGTTATATTATTGTGTTTTAGCAGGGGATCGTAATAATCATTAAACTCATCGATGCCGATTACCTGAGATCCTTGTTTTAATAAGGCTTGTGCCAAGTGAGAACCAATAAATCCCGCTACACCAGTAACAATATAAGTATCCATAAAGATTTGCTTCAATATGTAAGATAGATTTAGATGTTTAACAGAATAACCATACTTGGTTCTTTTGCAGCATTTTAATTTACATAGAGAGAGCTTAACGAACTATTAAATGTTACTGCGATCAAAAGTTTATACAATAGCAGAAGTAGAATTAAATCCAGAGCGATCTAGCTAAAATCCTAATTAGCGATATCTAGTCTTGTTTGCCTAAACCCTCTCTAAAATACTGATTTTAAAAAAATTAATCTTAAATATGCAAAATACCAGCGATCTACACGTAATTGAAACCAGACCTTTGTTAAGCCCAGCATTTATCAAAAGCGAACTACCCATAGAAGAAGACGTAGCCAAACTGGTAACTCAAACTCGCAAGCGCATTCGCGATATTTTAGAGGGGAAAGACCAAAGAGTCCTAGTGGTGGTTGGTCCTTGTTCGATTCATGACGTTGCAGCAGCCGAAGAATATGGCGCAAAATTAGTAAAATTGCGATCGCAGCTAGAGGATCGGCTAGAGATTTTGATGCGGGTTTACTTTGAAAAACCTCGTACTACCGTTGGCTGGAAAGGCTTGATCAACGATCCCCATTTAAACAACAGCTACGATATCAACACGGGATTGAGAAACGCTAGAAAGCTGTTATTAGATTTGGCTAACATTGGATTACCCGCTGCTACAGAATTACTCGATCCCATTACACCACAGTATATTGCCGACCTAATTTGCTGGACGGCTATTGGTGCAAGAACTACTGAAAGCCAGATTCACCGTCAGATGGCTTCTGGTTTATCTATGCCTGTCGGCTATAAAAACGGAACCGATGGCAGCTTTAAGGCTGCGATTAACGCCATGCTTACCGCGAAGATTCCCCATCACTTTTTAGGAATTAACCAAGACGGGTTAGCTAGTATAGTTAGAACCACAGGAAATCCTGACGGACATCTAGTGTTACGCGGTGGTAATGTCAAACCCAATTACCAAACTGATGATATTGAAGCTGCGGTTACAGCATTGAAACAAAAAGCGGTGAACTCCCGCCTGATGATCGATTGTAGTCATGGCAACAGCAGCAAAGATTATACTAAGCAATCTGCTGTGTTGAACAACATCAGCCAACAGATTGAAGACGGTTCGCAACAAATTATGGGCGTGATGATTGAAAGCCATTTAGTTGCTGGAAGTCAGTCTATACCCAAAGATGGCAAACCTTCAGTCTATGGTCAGAGTATTACAGACGCTTGTGTCGATTGGGAGACAACAGAAACCATGCTTCATTCCTTGGCAGATTCTATTACTAGAGGTAGAGCCAAAGTCGGGCAAAATATGGCTTCTGTAGTTAGCAAATAAGAGCGGTTCGCCTATCTTACCTAGGGATTTTTTTGATGAACACCTCCGCACTAACCGAACAGCAGCAACAGCAACTAATTGAAGTTGCTACCGAAGCCCTAAAAAGCGCGTATGCTCCCTATTCCCAGTTTCGGGTGGGTGCAGCAATCTTGACTGCCAGGGGAGATATCGTAGCAGGTTGCAATGTGGAAAATGCTTCCTATGGCTTGAGTATTTGTGCCGAAAGAAATGCGATCGCCAATGCCATAATTAGGCAAGGAAGCGATAAAATGAATCTAAGAGCGATCGCTGTGGTTAACAGTAAAAACGTTTCCTGTTCTCCTTGTGGTGCTTGTCGTCAAGTAATCTGGGAATTTGGACGGGATGCTCAAATTATTTTTTTAGGAGAGCGGGGATGGCAAACTAAGACTATTAGAGAATTACTGCCAGCTGGGTTTTCTCTCTAGAATTGCTGTTTAATCTCGCCTTCCAACTATATTTATAAAAAAGCTACACCAAAAATAAGTTTGTAATGAAGTCATATCTCGCTGCTGCTATTCAAATGACCAGCAAACCAGACCTTGCTAAAAATTTGAGCCAAGCAGAAGAACTAATTGAATTAGCAGTACGCCAGGGGGCAGAATTAGTTGGTCTACCTGAGAATTTTGCTTTTTTGGGTAAAGAAGTAGACAAAATAGCACAGGCAAAAGAAATTGCCCAAAAAAGTGAGCAGTTTCTCAAAAGAATGGCTCAGAAATTTCAAATTACGATTTTGGGTGGCGGTTTTCCCGTACCAGTGGGGGACGAACCAAAAAAAGCCTATAATACTGCCGTCTTAGTAACCTCTAATGGTCAACAGGTAGCCCATTATCAAAAGGTTCATCTGTTTGATGTCAATGTTCCTGACGGTAACACCTATCAAGAATCTAGTACCGTGATGGCTGGTCAAGAAATTCCCGCGCTCTACGATTCAGAACAGCTTGGTAAATTGGGTCTATCTATTTGTTACGATGTGCGCTTTCCCGAATTTTATCGCTATCTTTCCCGCCAGGGTGCAGACGTATTGTTTATTCCCGCAGCCTTTACCGCCTATACGGGTAAAGACCATTGGCAAGTATTATTACAGGCAAGAGCGATCGAAAACACCTGTTACGTCATCGCCCCCGCCCAAACTGGTAATCACTACGAACGTCGCTATTCCCACGGTCATGCCATGATTATCGACCCCTGGGGAATGATTTTAGCCGAAGCGGGAACCGCACCAGGGGTAATAGTAGCAGAAATTAATCCCAGTCGTCTGCAACAGGTACGTCAACAAATGCCCTCTTTGAAGCATCGAGTATTTGTCTGAGTTAATAACTAATTGCACTCATTGGGAGAAACTTTGATTCGGCTAATCAAAATTCGGCTATTGTCATAGACATTAACGCTCATAGTTATCTCATTTTCGCGAAAAATGCGCGAGCTTGAATTGTTGCACAACACGTTAGTTAGGTAAGGACGAAATTGTCGGGCAAATAGATTGCTATCAATTTGTGTGGCGGAGTATCTGAGCAAGGTGTAGTTGTAACTAAGCATTTTTCCTGGTCCTACAAAAGTCGAGTCCCATCGAGTATCTCGATCGAGCTTCATTGGCAGGTTTTGGTTAATCGTGTCGGAGGTTTCAACCAAAAACTCGGAAATATTGCTGCTCTCTGCTTTAGTAGGAGACTGAAAAGCGATCGCCGAAGTACAAGCAGCTAAGGCAATACTAAGTAGCGATTGGGCTTTAATTTTGAAGGTGAACATATTAAATATTATATTTGTGTTTAAAAAAAAGTAGCTATTAGGTATTATATTTGTAATAAATTTATAACGTCCAGAGTAGTTACTATTAGAGCGCAATCTCGAACTTCATCTTCTCTTCAGTTTCTAATGCATCAAACTAGCTGTGTTAGTCGAATACTAGCGCGGGCTGTGCTATAGAAAGCAGAGCAAAACCATATTGACTAAAAAAAAATTCTTTGCTAATATGTATTACAACACACTCCAAACTGGGCAAGTTTACTAATGACAACTAAGTCTAGATAGTAGCTAGGGCGCGAAGGAAATCGATTGGAGCTACAAACTAGCAATTTTAAAGGAGTCAAAAAATCTTGAAACTGTATAGATAATATTGTTTTTATAGGATTTCTAGATTGTTTTCCGCAGAATTTTTGATTAACCAAGCACTTTACTTAATTCAATCTAGTGGCAATAGCGCGTCGAGATTAAGATGCTGAGTTCGTACTTCTAACAAAAATCAATTTCTTTCCTATCCTCAGAGTTAGAGGGCTGGAATTATATTTGAACTACCCAATAAATTAGTTTAGACGTGCCAGTAGGTATTTGATATTCACAACAAATTTTTTGTTAATAAGTTTAGCTACCCCAATCTAACGAGGGTTTGTATCTTGATTAATCGAAAACTTAAACGTTGGCTACTGATTGGAGTTAGCGAAATTGTTCTTTCTCTAACTTTGATAGCGATCGCACCAACTTTCCTAAATTCTAAAAAACCTGAGTTCGGGTTTCTAATTTGGATTACTGTGCCGACTGTTCTATCTGGATCGAGTATCTATGCGTTGGGAAAATTCGCAGCAGCTAGGAAAGCTAGAAACATCTTTGTGCAGGCATTTCCCGAATACTCCTATCTAGGAGTAAGCGAATTTTTAGAATTATCTCCCGCTCACGTAGCATCTCAAATCAATCTTTTAAGATCGGCGAAAGAAACTTCTGAAGTCCAAGAATTCAATATTTCTCTGTTCGAGATTTTAGAGCAGACAAAACATGAAAAAATTTAAATCTCAACTTACTTCCCTAATCGGCTTATCTGTATTAGCTGGCAGTATTAGTTCGTGTGGTGTTGTTCCAGGTCTGCGGGGGCGACAACCAAGTCACAAAGTAGACTGGATGAGGGAAGCAGCCTTCATTCCCTTAAGATAATAAGACATTTTGTGAGGCGAAAAATGAAGTAATTCATGAATTATATCCTGAAAAAATG
>JADEXJ010000332.1 GCA_015207195.1 Pleurocapsales cyanobacterium LEGE 10410 | reverse complement strand
AAGAAAATACAAACCTGGAGTGCGTCAACCTAACCGTGATGTGATTGGAGAGACGTAATTGTTTTCTCAAAATAGAAACAGTCCCATTTTATGCTTCCATCATTCCCATTTTATGGTTCAAGTTACAAAATGGTTTGGCAAAGCTCAAAACTCCCTATTTGACAACTCTAGAAGAAAAACTGCTGGCATTTTTAGAAGAGGAATATTTAAATTATTAAAGGGCGATTGCCTTAGATAACTAAAAGTTAAAGCAATCGCCCAGTTTAAAATTTAATTTTAGACTAATGTCTGGAAAATTATGAGTTATGACTCTTGCTGAGTCAACAAATTTTTAGCGTTTTCGCTCGAAGCTATTACTGTAATACTAATTTTGTTGATTATCTTCACCCTGAACGTTTTTAGGCTTACCATTAATGGTTGGGTTTTTAGGTTGGGTAATACGAGTAGCAACAGCCCTTAATAACTCGCTTACATCAATGTCAGAAGTAGAGTGAATTTGAATAACTACATCAGAAGTCGTCACGTTAGAGCCACCCATTACTACCATTAGTCCCGATTGCCCTAGCAACTTCTGTACCAGTTCGGCTTTTTCTTTTGCCGACAACTGAGAGACTAACGAATCGATATCATCTGCATTATTCATTTGGAAAAATTCCTTTACGTTCGTGGAAGAGCTATCCATTGTCGCAGCATTAAAGTTCTCTGTCATCTGTAGTTACACTTATTAAGTCTCAAAAACTATCAGCTAGGCATTCGCAAACAAAAATAAGCCTCAGCCTAAAACCGCTAAGGTAAACAGATTATTTGCCTTCTTGCACCCGCTAATTCATCCTCTCACTTTTATGTGTGATAGACAACATATTTTATCGAGCGGATTTAAGAGGCGTTTAGAACGTTGACTAATGATTGATTATTTTTTTTGATTTGTGCTGCTTTTTCTTTTTTCTCTCTTGGGGACTTGGGCTTATCCAAAGTATCGGCGATCGCAACTAATAATTGAGAAATTTCGGCAGGTTTCAACGACTCAAGTTGACTAGGATCGATAAACGAAGAACTCGATCGGATTGATTTTGGATCTAGATCGGCCAAAAAGAAAGCAAAAACCTGCTTGGCTCTTGGATCGACATAAGTGGCGGCATCGATCAAATCGTTAATAGCTCTACTCGTTAAGTCACTACCTTTGCCTTCTAGAAATAATCCATTTCTAAATTGAGAAATGCGCGAGCTAGATACACCTGAAGCTTCCGCTAACTCTTTAGCAGACATTCGACAATACTTAATGGTTTCATCCAAGGCTTGATGCAGTAGCATTAACTTTTATTACAGTTTATTTGATTAATGGTGAAAACAATTTACAAGTGGTAAATTGGTATTGTTCGATAAGCGAGTAAGTAACTATATTTTTACTATCATAACATTTGCTTTCTCGACAAATCTACAACACTTGGTTTAGCTTAACAGTGCAAAATTGAATGTCAAAAAAATAGACCCGAATTGCGCCAACAAATCGGGTCGGTAGATGAAACCTCTTGAATCAAAGATTGTCATCAAATCAATTACTTGAAATCAATCACATAGATTAATCATCTAAGTTATGAGACTAAAATTATGAGACTAATTACCTAAATTATGACACAGAAAACTCTTTACGCTACCGCTACATCAAGAATTTACCTTGTTAAAGAATCCTATCGTTGGTTAAAACCAAGGGGATTTAGCTAGATGGATTAGTGAAGAAAATTGAAACGATATCTTTCACTAAAACCACTGAACATTATTAAATTTTAGAAATATTGAGAGAAGTCTCTTCAGATTAGACTTGACACCGAAGAGAACTTCTACACTACTCAACTTCACCTTTAATGCTTATACTGCCAGGTATAAACAGGAGTGAAAAACGTATGTTGCCATACGCAGATTTTAAATATCTAGATTGGACACCTGGATAATTTTGTATCTGTATGTGTAGAAGATCCTAGCAGTTATCGGGCTAATTTGACAAGGGGCTGGCTCTCGAAAGAGAGATTATGCCAACTGTAAAACCACCAAGAATCAATCATTCCAGGCTGTTACCAGTCTCGCCTGTTGTTACCAAACTGTTAAAATTCTTTAGTCATCACTGGGATTTTATTCTCAAAAGAGAAGGAGAAAGTTGGTACACCGAGACTAGATACTCCCTTCCCACTGTAAAATCAGGTAATACAGAGGAAGCGTAATGAATCAAACAAAAGCGTTAAAGAAACAGCCTTTTGATGCCGACAAGTGGCAGAAACTTTACTATCGTAATCAACAGCAGTA
>JADEXJ010000331.1 GCA_015207195.1 Pleurocapsales cyanobacterium LEGE 10410 | reverse complement strand
GGGCAGAAAAAATGTTGGTGAATTAGCGTTTTAGGAATACCTAACTGCCCACCAAACATACCCGTAATTAAGCTAGAGTTTGTACCAAAAATATTTGTCATTGATTTATCTCTCTAAATGTTGTTTTCGTTAGTTGGTATTAGAGAGATAGAGCTATTAATCGTTCGAGGTCAAATCCGATCGTCATCAATAGACAATCTGATTTTTGCTTGCAGAGAATATTTAAATATTTTTATTCTGACCATCTCTAGATAGAAACTTCATTTTTAGCTTTTGAAATACTTTAGATGTATAAACTCCGACATCCAAAGGAAAATTGTCTCTCATAATTATGAACTAACTCAACACATAGTTAAGAAACTCAGGATGCCTTGAAGCACAAACAAAACCATTGTTTAATTCCTTTTTTGCAAAGCCAGGTCTCATTATTACAAGGTCGTCAAACTTTTTTCGGGGTAAACAAATCAAATCGGTTACGTAATCGACCTTCTCAGAATCAGTCAAAAAAACAGGAGAAAAATCATATTCATAAGTTTGACCATTTTTATCAATGAACATACCTAAAAGAGTTTTGGAATAGGAAGTTGTTTCACTAAGAAAAAGTTTTAGAAATATTTTCGAGACTAAATCTCTTTCTTCTTGCAATAGAAAACCCAAATAGAATTCTAAAACAAAACGTTTATCCTTCAAATAAAAGGTTAAAAAGCTTTTTTTCTGATAATTTAACCAAACAACAACATTAAATAAACTACCATTCAATGCTTTTTGCTTTACCTGCTCGTAACTAACTTCATAATCATCTCCTACGTCATCGAGGGCGATAATTTTGCCATTTTTAGATTTGTTTGGAAGAGAAATTCCTTCTTTTGCCAAGAAAGCAAAAGTGCGGTCGAAGTTAAAGTCATTGATACTTTGGTAGTATATACTACCTTCTCTATCTGCCATTGTTGTTGCTCCAAATTCATTTCGGTAAAAGTGTGTGTATTCTCTATGCTAAACCTTAAGCTGGCATGTCTATTTATTCGAGAGTTACTTCAGGAAAAGTAATTACATTTTCTGCGCCTAATCTTTCTTTAGCGAATTCAATTGCGTTTTCAGGAGTATTATCCGTAAAATAATATTGCGCTTTTACACCTCTGGCTTCGGCTACTATTTTTAAATTCCTTATTATTCCACCCAATTTACTTCGGTTTTCAGCTTTATTTGGTCCACCAACTAAAATCAATTCTCCATTCGGACCAAAAACATCAATAGAAACAGATGCACTAGCTCCTGATTCAAATAATTGTATATCTTGTCCATTGCTGTCTTTTGCCAAAGTACCGCCGACCAGATTTGCAACAGCTTGTTCGCGCAGATCTCCTAATGTATTTCCCTCTCTACCTGCTGCTAAAAAATAAGAATCGTAGCAGCCTGTAGGGTGGGCAGAAAAAATGTTGGTGAATTAGCGTTTTAGGAATACCTAACTGCCCACCAAACATACCCGTAATTAAGCTAGAGTTTGTACCAAAATATTTGTCATTGATTTATCTCTCTAAGTGTTGTTTTGTTGTTTGGTATTAGAGAGATAGAGCTATTAGTTATTGTAAATACTAGTTTTACTACTAAGCTTTACTCAAACTATATTTTATTTGCTCTCTTAGTTAACTTAAATTCTTCTTCAAAAATATCAAAAATGGAGTCTCCAACTTTAGTAAATTCCTTGTCACCTTCCATATAGTAAAAGACAGGTGGATCTTCATTCAAGCCATTAGCATCATAAAACATAAACTGCTCTCCATATCTCATCGCGAAAACAAAAGCTTGTTTCGGTAATATTGGATCTCCTTTTTCTATAAGAATTTCATTTCTAGCTATATCTGTTAATGAATCTAGTGAATTATATAAAAAATCTATATCACTCATTACTTTTCCACCAATACCATGACCAAAATTTTTTAAAAAAATTCTATAGCTTAGAGGAAAAATGACATTATGTTGTTTTTCTAGCTTTTGAACTTCCTCTTCAGAACATCCCTGTATTAAATTGACCTTACCCATTCCAAAATGTAATATATTTTGTTTCAAACGCATAGCTCTGGAAGCAAGATTAGTTTTTAACATTTCTTTGTTTTCCATTTATCTACCTTCTACTACTTCAATTTTGATATTTGGTCTGAATCGAGTAAATTCCTCTATCGTTATTCCACAAGAAGGGCAAACAGGATTAAGTTAGTAAGCCTGTAGGGTGGGCAGAAAAAATGTTGGTGAATTAGCGTTTTAGGAATACCTAACTGCCCACCAAACATACCCGTAATTAAGCTAGAGTTTGTACCAAAAATATTTGTCATTGATTTATCTCTCTAAATGTTGTTTT
>JADEXJ010000330.1 GCA_015207195.1 Pleurocapsales cyanobacterium LEGE 10410 | reverse complement strand
CGTATATAGATGTGTTGAAGATCGATGTACTGGCCCGGTAACTCCTGAATAAATCGTGCATCTGATCCATTATCGGGTAAATGTATCACAGTTCTTTCTAACCATGATGAACAAAAAGATTCAGTTCTTTAGAGGAAATGTCAGAAAGCCGGTTCAAGCTGAGATACTCAAGGAACTATTCAATCCATTCAGTTACGCCTTAAGCCCATTCTTTATTACTCTTAAGCGTGATATAATGTTCGTACTTTGAGTTTTACCCGGATTTATTCATTTTATCCTCATTCTTGCAGGAATAGCATGGATAAAACTTACGATCGAAGCAAGGGTGACCTCAATAGCGTTAGATATATATCGATGCTGGAAAACAATAGAAAAGTGAAGAGAAAATTTGAAATATTCGGACTTTGTATTGGATGGTTCGCTGTGTTATCCCAATTCGTTTTAATGATTCAAAACAGGCAAACTGGAATTTTTGAAACCGTTGTACGTTTCTTTAGTTTTTTTACAATACTGACCAATATTTTAGTTGCTTTTGTATTTACTTCTTTAGTCTTAAAGGAAAAGAAGTTTCTTCCCAAGTTACTTCTGAAAGATGGAACATTAACGGCTATCACGATATTTATACTCATTGTTGGAGTGGTTTATCAAATAGTACTGAGAGGCATTTGGGAACCCACGGGACTTCAATTTATTGTTGATGAATTATTACATACGGTTATCCCATTATATATGCTTGCATATTGGTTTTTTAATGTCGATAAATCAGATTTAAAACCTAAAAAGGTATTTATTTGGTTATTATATCCATTAATTTACATTGTGTTCATTTTGATAAGGGGTGGTTTTTCCAATTATTATCCTTATCCGTTTTTGAATGTTAGTGTAATTGGCTATGAACAAGCAATTGTGAATATTGCGGTTATTTTTGCACTCTCAGTCATCCTAATAGTAGGTTTATTATTTCTGGGCAAATTTGCAGTTAAAGTTAGAGACAATTAAAAATCAGAACTTTCACTTTTGGAGCTCAAAAGAATAATAAAAACGTTTGTTAACAATGGATTTCAAACATAGGGTGGATAGTAGTCTCTCGCATGCATCGGGTTCTGTACTAGCTTATTCTGTGGACAAGTACGCTGCACCTGAATGCCCTACATTTCTTGTCCGAACACAATGTTCTACATAGAAATAAGACCAATGTTCAGCAGATATTAATTCCGGGTTTATTTATTGAGTTAGGTTTCATCGGACACACTTCGGATGAGCAGCACGTCATTCAATTTAAAATGGTCAATGGTTCAGCGGCCGGGAGTTTGAACTTAAATCGTTTTATATTGTAGACGGGGTTTTTAAGGAGTATTACAACAGGAAGCCTCATTCCATCATTGATTTAAAGTAAGGGTACGCCGTTCCTCGTTTAGTGGTGAACTCAACCAGAAAAGAAGACATCTTAAAAGCCTATGAGAAGCAGGGCAGCTCATATATTGTAAAGCCAGACTATATACATGAGTTGGATCAGCTTGCTGAGACCTTAAAAAACTATTGGACGAATACAGTAAAACTGCCAGGTAACGATGTAAACTAATAGGTCTATTTTCTAAAGTTTAATAAACGAGTGTATCGTCTGATAACCTCAAGTATCAGGTAGGCCAATCATTACAAAAGACAAAAAAAAGGAGAAACGATGAAACTTGAATCCAACGCAGTCATACAAATTCAAAAACCGATTGACGAAGTTTTTGAGGGGATTGTAAATCCGGAGAAAATGACCAAATATTTTATTTCTGAAAGCAGCGGACCACTGGAAACAGGAAAAGAAGTGATCTGGAAATTTCCTGAATTTGAAGACAGGTTTCCCATTACTGAGGTTAAAATTGAAAGGAATCGTTCAATTTCCTTCGTTTGGGACCCGGAAACGATTGTGAAAATCACACTGGAAAAATTGCCGGATCATAGTACCATAGTAAGGGTAAACGAAAATGGAAAAGAACTTAATGAAGAGAATCTGAAATGGGCTTTAGAAAATTCGGGAGGATGGGCGAACTTTCTTGCCTGCATGAAAGCCTATTTAGAGTACGGAATACAACTACGCAAAGGCGCATTCGATTTTATGAGAAAGAGTTAAACCATTCTGTCCAATCAACACATACGTGACTGCTGAAATAACGGACTATTCGCAAAATTGACTGTAAGCTTCCCCTAAAACTGGTCCAATCAAAAGTGGAATATTTAGGTTAATTGACCCCCTCCCTGTAATTCAGCCAGTCAGAAGTAGAGAATCGGGCCTGTTTTGCAGGTGAGATTCAATGTATTCATCGGGTGTTAATCCTCCTAATGAACTGTGCGGCCGGTACGAATTATACTC
>JADEXJ010000329.1 GCA_015207195.1 Pleurocapsales cyanobacterium LEGE 10410 | reverse complement strand
TTTAATGCTATATGCAAACTTTTTTTATTGTCTGGATGGGGCAAGTCGTTTCTTTATTAGGTACCAAATTAACTGAGTTTGCCCTCGGTTTTTGGATCTTAGAACAAACATATCAAGATACGGGAACAATTACCCAATTTGCTCTTACTATATTGTTCATGTATCTTCCCAAAGTGGTTATTTCACCTTTGGCTGGAGTCTTGATCGACCGTTGGAATCGACGCTCTGCAATGATTATGAGCGATTTGGGAACGGGATTGATTACTCTGGTGGTACTTTCTTTAGTATGGTCGAACAATTTATTAGTTTGGCATATATATCTTGCCCTAATAGCGTCATCTAGCCTGAATGCTTTTCAACAGCCAGCCTATACCGCAGCGATCGCCCAACTAGTACCGACGGACAAATTGAGTCGGGCAAATGGCATGGTGCAGGTTTCCTTTGCGATCGCCAAAATTGCTGCTCCAGCGATCGCAGGTTTACTAATGAAGTATTTTGGCTTAAGAACGATTTTATTTATTGATATTTCTACCTTTGTCGTTGCTATTATTACTCTAATTAGCGTTAAGTTTCCCACTTTTAAACGTTCTACTAGGGTAAAAAGAAAAGTTGTTAACCAAGTAATTGCCGATGCGGTAGCGGGCTGGAATTACATCGTCCTGCGACCTGGTTTGGTACGTTTGGTCTGTTTTATCGCCATCAGCTATTTCACTATGGGAATGCTGGAGGTAGTTCTATGGCCCCTCTTATATCAACCAGACTCCACCGAACAATTAGGTATCGTGCTGTCGGTTGGTGGCTGTGGCATGCTTCTAGGCAGTGTGTTGATGAGCCTGTGGTCTGGTCCGCAAAACCGCGTTAAAGCAATCATTGGGTTTGTAGGTTTTCAGGGATTAATTGTCCTGATTGGCGGTCTAAAAATTTCGCCCTTCGTTCTGGCGATTGGTATATTTGGCTATCTGTTTTCTCAACCAATCATTATTAGCTGCAACCAAGCAATTTGGCAGAGTAAAGTTCCCAGTCGTTTACAGGGGAGAGTTTTTGCCCTCCAGCAAACTTTAGAGCGATCGCTAGCTATTTGCGCTTACTTACTCGCAGGACCTTTGGTAGATAACGTTCTAAACCCCCTAATGGCAGAAGGAGGAGTAGTGGCTCAAATGATTGGTAGATTTATCAATACGGGCATGGGTCAAGGCGTTACCTTGTTATTGGTCTTACTGGGAATTATCAACCTGATGGTGGTAGCGATCGCCTATCGCGAACCTCGTCTGCGATATTTAGAAAGAGAGTTGCCCGACCGCAACTTTAAAAACACCAAGACTACAACAGCTTAAAGAAATTACAAATCGGCGAGGTATTCAGCGTATTTTTGATAGGTGCTGATGCCTGGTATTTCCTCCTTAAATTCTGGAGGAATTCGATATTTATCGGCGGTATATTCTTGGCGTACCATAGTGATTGTTTTGTAGGGTTTTTCCCATTTTTTGAGTAGCTCAACAAGCTGTCCAAATTCAAGATAAGCCTTGCCGTGTCGATTTGTTAAACCAATTACCTGTAGAATCCTGGCATATACTTTTGGCGAACTTTCAGCTTCGGATATACCCAAAATTGGACCTAGCTTTTCAAAAGTTTCATAGTTTTCCAGTACGGGTGAAATTAAATTATCGGCGGATAACAGATCTTTTGCAGCCAAACTTTCTACTACATCCGCAACGGTTTTTAAAATCGAAAAGTCTTGCAGTTCATACTGCTTAAACAATGCCAACAGCTTTAATCCTAATTGATATTTACTGAGAATATTAAGTTCTTTAACATAGGTGTCGATCGCCCCTTTTCCTTCTTCAGTAGTAATTAAAGGTATAATTTCCGTTTGTTTTTGCTTTACTTTTTGGGCAAAAGCTTCTTTATCGAGATCGTCACTGTCCGACAAATTATCGGCAACATATTGGTAAAACTCTTGTTGTTTGCGACTCAATACTGTTCGGTTAGTCTTTCAAGTTATTTCGTTCGCCCCCTAAATCCCCCAATTCTGGGGGACTTTAATGAATCTTACTCCCCCAAATTTGCGGGCTGGGGGGCTTAACCGAACGGTATTACGCCACTAATTCCTTTAACAAACGGAGTGGCTATAAGAATTAGTAAGATGCTGGCTGGCAAACCAATAGTTAACATTCTAAATGCCAGAGTTTTTGGTGGTTTTGCCGACTCTGGGGTATTTGAGGAATCCTGGTTAACTATTTGCTGTATCTTTTGCAGTTCTTCTAAGCTTTGAACAGGCAATCAGCCCGCACTCTCAGTCTTCGCACTTTGCAAGGCTGAGTTAGGGCGCAGGACTTGGGTTGAGATTAATCTTCGTAGCCTTGATTCTCAATGTACTTGATTAATAC
>JADEXJ010000007.1 GCA_015207195.1 Pleurocapsales cyanobacterium LEGE 10410 | reverse complement strand
CGGCAATGGTTCTCGCTGCCAACGCTTCTAATTCTGTACCGATTTCATCGATCACGATTACTTCGGGCATATGATTCTCTACTGCCTCGATCATTACCTGGTGCTGTAATTCTGGGCGAGCTACCTGCATTCGACGGGCGCGACCGATGGCTGGATGGGGAACATCACCATCTCCTGCAATTTCATTGGAAGTATCGATAATTACAACTCGTTTTTCCAGCTCATCGGCTAAAACTCTGGCGATCTCCCGTAAAGCTGTAGTTTTACCCACCCCTGGACGACCCAGCAGCAAAATTGACTGTCCTGTTTCTACTAAGTCGCGAATCATCACGATCGTGCCAAAGATTGCCCGACCAATCCGACAGGTCAGACCGATGATGTCTCCAGTTCGGTTACGAATGGCACTGATACGGTGCAGCGTCCGTTCTATTCCCGCACGGTTGTCGCTGCTGAACATTCCTACTCGCTCGATACAGTGCTGTATTTCTGCTTTGGTTACTGGTTCATCGCGAATATAGGTAACGCGATCGCTAAAACGAGCTTCTGGTAATCTGCCTAAATCTAAAACTACCTCAATTAGATTATCGCTATCGGACTGGAGATGCTCTTCTAACTTTGAGCGAATTGTATCGGGAAAAATAGTAAGTAATTTATCTAAGTTATCGGTTACTTGCATCCGATGAGAAGGTATTTCTGACTGCATTTCTTAAAAATATATTGGGATTAATATCGATCTACTCGGAAATTATTCGAGCGTCAATCGCAGGCTTAAAAAATTAATTGGGTTTAATTGGCTGGTGAATTGAGCTAGATACATAAGATGCTAATTTTATTTGACTGACTAGCTTTCTCGCTGTACTTACAGCTTGTTCTAATAGCTCTTTATTCTGTTCTAGCTTCCAATTAAGCTGATTCATTGGCTGATTTTTGGTTAAATTAAATTGAATTTGCAGTTCAGTCTCAAACTTGGCTAATACTGATGAGAGAATTGCGCGAGCATAACTACCATAAGCGATTCCCGAAACGGAATTATCTAGAGAAGGAACTTGATGACGCAACATTTGTTCCTGTTTTAATTTGTCTACCGTATAGTTGTTAGTTCCTCCTGCTAATTGAACATATCCAGGGAGTTTCGCCCGCAAAACTTTCTGAGCAAAAGCGATCGCAGCATGGGTCGTTCCCTTGCCAATATCTCCACTCATAGAACGTCCATCGGTCTGCCAAATTAAGGAACAGGGTAGGGGACTAATCACTTGGTATAGCGATCGCAAGTACTCTATAACGTCGGGCGCATCCGTGCAGCTAATTGCTAACAATTTAAGCTGCCCCGCCACAGGAGCAATATTTGTCCACACTCGCCGAAAATCGTCATAATGTCCTACCTGGGTATGAATCTCAACTGCATCTATTGCCATCGATTCGATCCAAGGCACGATCTTTGCAGGACTAGATATATATGAACGAGTAGTAATTAGCTCTTCTGGACAAATTGGTACACAGCGACCACAACCGTAGCACAAACTGGTTAAAACACCTCCTAAACTCAAATCGATTGCTTCAGCTGGACACACGCCCACACAAGGTTGAGGACAATTTGTCGGACACTGAGTCACATCAAATTTCGCCTTACGGAAGTGCGGATCTTCTCCATCATTAATACTTACCATCAACCAGGGCATCCTACCCGATTGAGTTTTGTCCTGTAATTCTTGGGCTACTTTTATTCCCTCTTTAGCAGCAGCAATCACAGCAGGGTCGGCAGCCACATCTATACAGTCAGCACCAGCCAAACTATATGCTAAAGCCAGACTGCGAACCGCAGGAAGATGTTGATAGCTAGCTCCGCAAATCAACTTGAACCAGCTACCTTGGATTAATGAATGTAAAGGATAGAATTGAGTCACTCTTACATCCTAATAGTTTGTCAATCATTAGTGTTAGGATTTTTGTTGTTAGTGCTAATCTTTCTTGCCCAAACGTTATTAAAATACAAAAGTAACATAGCTAATATACATTACTCAAGAATTTAGGATTAGGTGTCGAAGTTACACAAATCAACCTAATCCTGCCAAAAATTATCCTGTAATCGCGTTGAGTAAGACCTCAGCCAAAGTTAGCCCCTGCATATCATCGATCGTGATGGTATCGACAATATCAAATTTAGCCCCTGCCGATTCTAACTGATCGTCCAAAGCTTTAAGAAACTGGGTGGCTTTGCGGTCTGTACCCACCTGAATCAAAGAAATACCTATTTCCTCATCGCGATCGATCTGGCGAGAAGCTTCGATGATTACGCGCATGACCGATTTATAGTCATCGGGTTCGCCATCAGTAACAACTAAGATAGTTTCCCCATTAGCTTTGGCTTCTCCTGCTGCTTTACGGTCAAAATAATTATTGACAGCGTCGTATAATACACTGGCTAAATCGGTACGTCCCATAGGGTCATTTTCTTCATAGATTTTACTTACCTTATCGGCAGTAACGTTGTCATAACGACGAAAACGTTGGGAGAACAAATAAACCGTGATACCGTCTGGGTCGATTTTTTCACATTCCTTAGCCAAAGCTAGGGTAGATTCACGAGCAGATTCCCAACGAGTTTTTCCGCCAGGGCGATCGTTTATTGACATACTGCCACTTTTGTCAATGATTAATGTATAGTCGCGATCTTCGACGATAGAGCTTTCTGCCATGATGTCATAATTTTTAGTTCTGGTTTTCTTCATTCAGCCTATTACAAGCTCGAACTCAACTGGCAAAAATCAAAAATTTTCACAGATTTATTTAATACCAAGTACCAACTTTGTCTGAGTATTCATGCTTAGTGACAGTGCCACGATTGTAAACAGATATTGCAACCCTGGGGAAAATATTTGGATCTTCTACCGATCGCTGAAACCTTCGCGATAATCTAAGTAATCTAAAGATTCACTAATAAACATTCAGGAGAATTGTCATGGATAAAGACTTGCACAAATATAAAATGGTTTGTACTTTGAAATTTGGCGATATTTATGGTCAGATCATCATTTGGTTGATTGTAATTTTTATTAGCTTGGCTACTACCCTAGCTTTGTGGAGTAGCACCAGACAGATTTATGCTTTGGCAACGGTAGGAATTGTCTTGGTGCTGTCTTTGCCTTTTTTACTGTTTGCTTTTGTAACCACTTTGCTCAACAGAATTGAGTTTGTTCCCATGGAAGAGGAACTATTTAGTAGAACTGTGCGCAGCTCAAGCTCCTCAGCTAAAAAATCAGAATCAACAGCTTCAGCTAGCTAAAGAACAAATCATGAGGGCGAAGGAAAAAATTATCGCTTGGCGTAACTCCTCGTCCCTCTAGCGAATATAGTCATAAGTAAAGACACCGTTTAGTTGACCTAAACCCTGACTAGATCTTACTTGCTACTTGCTACTTGCTACTTGAGCGAAGCGGTACTACTCATGCTCCCATCCCCGAATATTTCATCAAACCCTTGCGCCAGAGCAAGCGATTGAGCGCAACAAACCCAATTGTCCAGGCGATCATAATCAAAATACTTCTGCCAAAGTCTACGGGGAGTCCCATCAATAGCGCAGCAGGAAAGTGCATCATGTAGGGAAAAGGTGTCCACTCAACAATTTGCCTGATCGTATTGGGGAAAACTTCGAGAGGGGCGATCGCTCCTGAAAGAAAAATATAAAATAAAAACCAGAATTGCTGGATTGCACTGGCTCTCTCTGTCCAGAAGGCAAACATAGCGAAGGTGTATTGAATGGCAAAACGCAAAATAAAAGCCAAAGCGATCGCCACTATACTCAACAAGCCATTTGCCAAACTTGGAGTCCAAGCAGCATCGGGATAGAGAATAAAAAACAACCCGCAAAAAACGATGATTAGGGGGATACGGGTCATTTTTTCGGCTAGGTGCCTGGCAACGTGATGCCAAACGGGGTCGATAGGCTGTAGCAAGCGTAGTGACAACTTACCTTCAAGCACCTCTCGTTCAAACTCCCAAATTACCCAGATCGTAGTTAGCTGGCGCACGATAAACACGCTAAAAAAATAACGAGCGAAGTCCTGGGAACTCAAACCAAAATTACCATTTTGAGAGGCTTTTATCCATACTCCCATCAGAATAATTGGCAAAGAGTTGGATAATGCCCAGAGAAAGATCTCCGCTCGATACTCTAACATGTGGGCATAGTGCGCCAAGAGGATTGTTTTAGCTTTTCTCAACAAAGTTCTTACTCAAAAAAATAGATTCTATCTTTAATTTAAGAGAAACAGGGTTCACAAAAGATGTTTCAGATCGGGTTTGTCGTGTAAAGATTTAACTACTTGTTTGATATCTTGAGTGTGGTCTTTATCAACCACCAAAGTTACCTTACCATCGCGAACAATAACGACATCCTTTAAGCCAATGGTGACAACCACTTCATCGCGATCGCTGGTGTAGATAATAGCATCATGAGTGTCCTTGCCAATATGAGTCCCCAACTCTACGTTATCGCGATCGCCCTTGAGCAATCTTTCGACCCCATTCCAGTCCCCCAAATCATCCCAGCCAAAATTAGCGGGTAAGACACGGGCTAGCTGAGTTTTTTCCATCAGGGCATAATCTATGCTTTCTTTTTCCAGTTCGGCATAAGCATCACGACCTTTTTCTAGGAGTAAATTGATTAATTGGGGTGCATATTTTTTTAATTCGTCTAAAACTACTCCTGCTTTAAAGATGAACATCCCGCTATTCCAGCTAAATTTACCCGTATCAATAAAAGATTGAGCGGTTGTGGTGTCGGGTTTTTCAGTAAAGCGAGTCACTTTGTAAACGGGTAAATCGTTGAAATCAGCCTGTTTGTCTCCCTGTTCAATATAGCCATAGCCAGTAGCAGGCTGGTCGGGTTTAATGCCCAAAGTTACAATTGATGCCTCAGCAACTGCTTGCTGTACCGCTGCTTGAAGAGTTTTTTCATAAGCCATAGTATCGCCAATCCAATGATCGGCAGGAAAAAAACCGACAATAGCATCTTCACTATACTTGTTGGCTACTTCCAAAGTTGCCCATGCCACCGCAGGAGCCGTGTCTCTTCCTTGAGGTTCGATCAAAATATTAGATTCGGGTAAATCTGGTAGCTGCTCTTTGACACCATCAGCAATAATTTCTGAGGTAATCACCCAAAGATTATCCCAGCCACCTGCCAAATTTAATAGCCGATCTGCGGTAGATTGCAGTAGACTTCGACCGCTATCATCAAAACATAAAAATTGCTTCGGTCTTTTGAGACGGCTAACGGGCCAAAAACGCTCTCCTTTACCGCCAGCCAGAATAATCGGAATTAGTTGAGTTTCCATTAATTTTTTCATTATGGTGCAGAATATCAAAGCGATCAGCAAATCTGGTAACTAAAGCCTTGTCAGTAATTGTCTTAACCGACCGATTGCTCTAGACCAATGGTCAAAGCAGGCTTTGCTGTAAAACAACAGAGTAATCTCTGACTATGGTGGTACTATGTAACTGAAAATTCTGCTAACTGACACAGTTGCAGTTGTTTGGCTGAATAAATTTTGGTCAAAATTAAATACTGAGAACAGGATACGGCAAGATGAGATTTTTTTATTAGCAATTGTTCAAATTTGGACAGAATCGAGAATTAGATACGTAATTGAACAATATTAATTAAGTTACAACTCAAAAATAACCAGAATTTATATGAATCAAGAGCGATCGCATAGCCGAGGCAGAACCTCATCGCACTTTGAAAATAATAGGATAGCCAGAGATGAAAATTCGGTCAAGCAGACTGAATCATTAGAAGTGTCCCCAGCTAATCAGCAAGCATCAAACATCAACCAGGTTACTCTATTACATCAGCCTTTGTGGTTTTGGCAGCGACATTCTTGTTGGTCATATTTTGGTCGTGGTTTTTTTTGGGGCGGAATCATTAGTTTTACGGCGATTTTCTCTGCTGGATGTGGAGTTGCTTTAACCAAAATCGATCTGGTCGAACAGACCATTGCTCAGGGAATTAGCGTTAGTTCTGCCCAAACACGCTTTGCCAAGCAACCAGTTCTCAAAGAGCCAGTTAATATTTTGCTAGTGGAAGTCAAATCTAATACAGGTGAACTAAACCAAATCTCTGATGTTGTTGATGAGAGTAAAACAATTTTAATGCTGAGGTTTGAACCACAGTTAAATTTTGCCCAGGTAATCAATATTCCTGCTGATAGTAGAGCCGAAATTCCTGGGTTGGGATCGGGAACAGTTGCAGATGCCTATAAATTTGGCGGAACAGCGTTACTCATCCAAGTGGTCAATCGCTTAATAGATGGTATAACTATCGATCGCTATATGATTGCTTCTAGCCAAACTTTTCGACAGCCGATTACTAGTGACAAGATAACTGTAGATAATTGCGATCGCCTGGAACACTGCTGGGATAAATTAAGCCAAGTTAAACAACGGCAAGCTGTGATGAAAACTATGCTTCAACGTCTTAATCTGGCAAACTATCCAGCCAAGCCTCAAACAACTACAGCCAAGGTCAAACCAGATTTAGATACCAATATATCTGCACCAGAAATGATCTCTTTGGTCAATTTTGTGCAACAACTAGAATCGGATAATATTAGAGCAAATTTGTTACCAGGATATACTCCAGGTAAAACCACAGCGACTAACTATCAACAAAGCAATCTCTCAGCCACAGCCAAACTCAACCCTGTCGCGGTACAAAATACTACCGATCGCCCAGAGCTGGGAATGCGTGTTGTGGCTTATTTGCGACAACAAAATTTTCGAGATGTTTATTTAGTCGAACACATACCGCTAAAATTAAATAAAACTCGGATTGTTACCAGTCGTAGCCAGGTGGCAACAGCCAATTATCTAAAAAATATTTTAGGCTTGGGCAATTTAAAGACCAAATTTGACGCTCAACCAAAATTAATTCTTCAAATTGGTGAAGATGCTCTCAATCTATGAAGAAAAAACTACTTATTTAACTAAACCTACCAACTATTGCTGTTAATTTATGCTTTTATCTCAATTTAAGCAGCGTTTGCTCAACGTTTTGCTAATTATAGCGATCGCTATAGCTTGGGTCTTATTAAGTGCTACTCCCGCTAACGCCCAAGATAGTGCAGTGAACTACACTTATAGTGAAATACGAGGAGAAGATTTTTCCCACAAAAATCTAGTTGGCGGAGTTTTTGCTGCTGCCGATGCCAGAGGAGCCAATTTTGAAGGTTCAGATGTCAGCAATTCGATTTTGACCAAGGGAATTTTTATCAATACCAATCTTAAAGATGCCAACTTCACTAGCTCTTTGATGGATCGAGTATCTTTTGAGAATTCCGATCTAACCAACGCTATTTTTCAAGATGCAGTGGCTACTAGCACCAACTTTGAGGGAGCAGAAATTACTGGTGCCGACTTCTCCAACGCCATTCTAGACCGCTATCAGATTTATTTAATGTGCCAAAGAGCCGAGGGGACTAACCCAACTACGGGTGTACCAACTAGATATAGTTTAGGCTGTCGAGATTAAATTAAAATCCACAAGTATAACGAGCGATCGCAACTTTTATAGTCGTCCTAAAGGATACCGCTTCGCATATTAGTCGTTAGTCGTTAAATAGGGCTAAAAACGATTTTGGTTCAGTCGATTATACCTTTGGTTTTTTTGGAATGACTATAAGTATTTCAGATTACTTTTATTCCAGCCGAGTCCATACCAAAAATTGCCACAAAAAATAGGAGGTTTTTTAGTCCCCCTATCAGCAATTCAACGACCAAGCAAAAATTACCCCAATTTACATTCCAGGAAGATTCAAACCACTGGTCAATTCTTCCATGCGTCCCCGCATTAAGTCGGTAGACTGTTCGTAAGCAGATTTCATGGCTGCGGAAACAGATGCAGAAAGAGCCTCTGCTTCCTGAGACATCGCATCAGGAGAAATCTCTACGCGACGGGGTTCTTGGTTGCCACTCATAACTACTTTAACCAAGCCATCTTCGCTTGTTCCTTCAATTTCCATCTGCTCCAATTCATTTTGGAGTTGTTGCGCTCCTGCTTGCACCTCCTGAGCTTTTTTGAAAGCATCAGCAAGTTCTCTCATTTTTCCTAATGGACCAAATCCTTTTCCTGCCATATCTGTTTAGTTAGTTTGTTTATTAGTGACTACAAAATCTATTAGAACAATTAGCATAACCTAGAGATCGGCTATTTAAAACTCTCCAAGCAGCTTAACTTCTGGCTCTAAAGTTACTGACCAATGATATTCTACTTTTTCTTGAGCATAACGAATTAATTCAAATATATCTTTGGCGGTAGCCGTACCACAGTTAAGAATGAAGTTGGCATGGCGGTGAGCTATCTGAGCATCACCAATCTTATAGCCTTTTAAACCTAACTGTTCGATTAGTTTCCCTGCTGCGTGAGGTTGAGGATTGCGGAAAACACTACCACAGCTAGGAAGATGATAGGGTTGAGTCGTCTTGCGCTGTGTCCAATTTTGCTGAGAAAGTTCCATAATTTCGGCTTTGGCATAGCCAGGTTCTAGCTGCATGGTAGCTTTAACTACTAAATTTTTGCCCCCCTGTAAATTGGAACTACGGTAGCTATAGGCTAAATCCTCAGGCTTTAATTCAGTTACCGTACCATTAGGAGATAATATCGTAGCACTGACCAAAATATCTGCCATACAAGCAGCGTGTGCGCCTGCATTCATTACCACTCCACCCCCAACAGTACCAGGAATTCCCACCGCCCATTCCAGCCCTTTAAAACCCCGTTTGGCAGCTTTCCAGGCTAGTTTGGCGATCGCTTCTCCCGCATCCGCAATTAAAACACCCGTTTCTGGATTGAATTCATAACCGCGAAAATAGCGAGTTGACAGTACTAACCCTGGTATACCGCGATCGCTGATCAGTAAATTAGAACCAGCCCCCAACAAGGTTAAGGGAACATCTTGAGCCTGATACCATTCAAAGCTTGCCTCCAGTTCCTCCCAATTTCTCGGCGCAGCGTACCATTGAGCGTCTCCCCCAACTTTGTAGGAAGTTTGGCTTGCCAAAGATATGCCAGACTGAATTAATTTGTCGCTATTCATTTAATCAATAATTGCTCGTTCACAATTAATCATTAGGGTCGTTCGATAATATCTCTTCAAACATCATTTGGCTAGTGTCGTCATACTGAAGTTGTCAGGTAGTGAAGCCAATCGAGATCGACTTAATATAAAGCAATAGTTTGAGCAATAGCCTGATTGAGATTGCCCGCACCCAAAAACATGGCTAAATCTCCAGGCTGTAATATTTCTCGATGCAGAAACTCGGCAATAGAATCTACCGCAGCATGATAGTGGACATGATGATGCTTGAGGGCGATCGCCTTGACTAAATCTTCTCCACTAATGCCAAAGATATTTTTTTCTCCTGCACTGTAAATATCAGTAATTATTACGACATCGGCATTTTGGAGGACATCGGCAAATTCAGTTAAAAAAGTTTTGGTACGACTGTAGCGGTGGGGCTGAAAAATCGCTACGACTCTTTTTAACGATTTATTCCCTGCTACTCTTAGTTTAGCAGCAGCCAAAGTAACTTCTATTTCTTTGGGATGATGGGCATAGTCATCAATAAAAGTAATGTCATTGGCTTCTCCACGATGCTCGAACCGTCTTTTAGTTCCTGCAAAAGTAGCTATAGACTGAGAAATAGTGGCAAATTCTAAACCAGCCTGTCTGCCAACGGCGATCGCAGCTAGGGCATTACTTAGGTTATGTTCTCCTAACAGTGGTAGCCGTAATGATCCTAAACTTACCCCTCGTTCCCAAATTTCAGCAGTAGTTCCGCGATCGTGATAGCTAACGTTTTTGGCGGTATAGTCTGCTTCTGAGTCTGGATTTAAACTATAGCTGATGTCTACAGTTAATTTATTACGGACAATTGGATCGTCGATACAGCCGATTAAAGTTTGGCATTGACTAGCAAAAGTCTGGAAAATATCAATTACCTGTTGAATGTTTTGATAGCGATCGGGATGGTCTAATTCAATATTGGTAATTACGCCAATACTGGGATGATGCTTAACCAAAGAACCATCCGACTCATCTGCTTCTGCTACTAAATACTTTCCCTGTCCACTTCTAGCGTTGCCATCCCAAGCATCTACCTCCCCACCGACAATAATTGTGGGGTCAAGATTACTTTGATACATCATGTAGCCGATCAAGCTACTGGTAGTAGTTTTTCCATGTGTCCCCGAAACAGCAATACTTTCATACTGCTCGATCAAAGCTGCCAACAGATCTGAACGATGAAATATAGGACAACCGAGTTTCACTGCTGCCTGATATTCAGGATTAGTCGGAGCGATCGCTGTGGAACAAATGATTTGCGGTAAGGAATAAGTCTTGGTAGTTGAGCCTTTCACTTCCTCAAGAGCAGATTCACCTCCTGCTAATACTCTTAATGGTCGGCGTTGCTGGCGATCGCTCCCAAAGAAATTAAGATTGTTTGCCTCTTGCTGATAAAAAATCTTAACTCCTAATGCTTCTAGGCGATCGGTAATATGACTAGAACGCAGATCGGAACCCGAAACTGACAGCTGGCGTTGAGCGAGAATCTGAGCTAAAGCCGACATTCCAATTCCGCCAATACCAATAAAGTGAAATGGTCTACCATTTAAATCTACTCTCGCCATTTTGTCTCCTGCCATAGCACAAATATCTTCCAGGATTCCAGACTACTTTTTTGTCTTGAGGTAAAGTATCCTGTTTCCCATCGCTCTAAACAATACGGGCTATGATAACAGTATTTTTTTTAACTTAGGTACAAACTACAGAGAATAAACAGTTAAATTTGTGTTTAAGATTTATATATTTTAGAAAATTGGCTGATAAATCTACTGTTTAATTGCTATTAAGACAACGCCGTAAGATTTTCGTAATATTTTCCGTGGGAAGCAATATATTGGGTTCAGATTTTTGCTCTGATTGAGGTGCAATATTGATTCTGGGTAAGGTCTTGAATTGTGCTTACTTTACGATATGATGAGTCTTATTAAGAATGTTTTAATCTATTAACCTAATAAAATAGAGGGCAAGAGAATAGTGGTTAGAGTAGCAATCAACGGTTTTGGACGTATCGGTCGTAATTTTGTCAGATGCTTACTAAGTAGGGGGGGAGATACCAATCTGGAGTTGGTAGGTATCAATGATACTTCCGACCCTAAAACTAATTCTCTGCTATTGAAGTATGACACTATGCTGGGTGTTTTAGATGCAGATATTGATCATGACACTAATTCCCTAATCGTCAACGGTAAAACAGTCAAGTGCGTATCCGATCGCAATCCTTTGAACTTGCCTTGGAAAGAGTGGGATGTCGATCTTGTCATTGAAGCTACTGGTGTTTTCCGCGATGCCGAGGGTGCAGGCAAACATCTCCAAGCTGGCGCAAAAAAAGTAGTGATCACTGCTCCTGGTCGTGGTCCTAATATTGGTACTTATGTGGTTGGCGTTAACGATAAAGATTATAAGCCTGATGAATTTGATATTGTCAGCAACGCTAGCTGTACTACTAACTGTTTAGCTCCCATTGCTAAAGTTATTGACGAACACTTCGGCATCATCAAAGGTACGATGACTACCGTTCACAGTTACACTGGTGACCAACGTATTTTAGATGCTAGCCATCGCGACTTAAGAAGAGCAAGAGCAGCAGCAGTTAATATTGTACCCACTTCCACTGGTGCAGCTCAAGCAGTCGCCTTAGTCCTGCCTCAATTAAAAGGAAAACTAAATGGTATTGCCATGCGTGTACCTACTCCTAACGTTTCTGTGGTTGACCTGGTTGCTCAAGTCGAGAAGAATACTATCGCCGAGGAAGTCAATGACGCACTCAAAAAAGCTGCTGAAGGATCTCTCAAAGGCATTTTAGGTTTCACAGACCTACCTTTAGTATCCTCCGATTTTAAAGGGACTAACGTATCTTCTACTGTTGATGGAGATCTTACCCTAGTTCTAGATGGCGATATGGTTAAAGTAATCGCTTGGTATGACAACGAGTGGGGTTATTCTCAGCGTGTTGTCGATCTAGCTCAAATAGTTGCTGGCGGTATACAAGGCTAGTTTAACTAAGTTGAATTAATATAATTAGTTTTTTTTGCAGGCATCTCCCTAACTATAGTTAGGCGAGATGCTTTTTTGTGTGGTTTTGGGCGTTGCTTGTCCCAATAAATACCTGCTACTTATTACTTATTACTTACTACTTACGAGCCTATTTTTTGTTGCTCCAAATCTAAACTGGTACGGCTACAAATCCAATTGATAGATTTCTCTGCGTGACATAGAGGTCAACTTTGCCAAATGACTGCTAGCTTGCGATCGCGTCATTCCCCGATCTAATAACTGCTGCAATTCATTTTTTAGCTCTGCCTCTGAGGTAATTAAGTCACCCTCTGCTGCACCTTTCAAGACTAAAGTATATTCTCCCTTGGGTTGACGTTCTGCATACATGGCGATCGCCTCCCCAATACTGCCACGCCAAAATTCTTCGTATATCTTGGTTAGTTCACGTGCCAAGACAATTTCTCGTTCTGCACCCATCACCGAGGCTAAATCGGTTAAAGTTTTCACTATACGGTGAGGAGCTTCATATAAAACTATTGTTCTGGTTTCGCTGCGCAATAGCTCTAACCTAGAAGTGCGATCGCTGTCTTTTTGTGGCAGAAAACCTTCAAAAGCAAATCTATTAGTTGGCATACCCGATGCAGCCAAAGCACTAATAACCGCCGTCCCTCCTGGTATAGGAATTACCGTGATGTCTAGGGCGATCGCACTCTGCACCAATTTAACTCCAGGATCGGAGATACTCGGCATCCCCGCATCTGTAACTAGAGCAATATTTTTTTCCTGTTGCCAATAAGCTATCATATCCTGAATTCGAGAGTCATGGTTATGTTCGTGATAGCTGATCTGAGGCGTTTCAATCTGTAGATGTTTAAGCAATTTTCCTGTACGTCGAGTATCTTCTGCTGCAATTAAATCGACCTCCTTGAGAGTCCGAATTGCTCTTAAAGTAATATCTTCTAAATTGCCAATAGGTGTTCCTACCAAATAAAGTTTGCCCAAGTTTGAATTACTTACCATTTAAAAAATTACTTAGATTGTTTGGTTGCCTTGCCTGAGAATTACAGTGCATCGAGGGATTTATAGATGCCAATATAAATGATTTTACTTATATACACCGATGCCAACTGAGGACAAAAATTTTATAGTTTTATGTAAATAGATAATTTTATATTTTGAAGAATATGATATTTGCTTTACTTAATAATCTTAAAAAGCAATCTTTTACTGGTATTGCTCATATCAAAACTAAAGTAAGCAACAACACTAATTGGCAAATATATTTTAACGAAGGTAAGTTATTTTGGGCAAGTGGCGGTATTCACTCTCACCGTTCTTGGCAAAGGCATTTGAGCAAATATTGTCCCAAGGTTGATTTAAAGCAAGTTAACTTCCGTGATAGTGAAAAATACAAATGTTCAGAATACAGCAGCCTAATTGTTTTACTAAAGCAGAATCTATCTACCCCTGAGAATATCCAACGGCTTGTTGTAAGTAAAATTATCGAAGTATTTTTTGATATTTTCCAGCAAGAAAAGTCAACTCCTTTAGAATTAGAGGCAGAAAAAGCATCTCTCTCCACCTTAATAGGCGAGACTAGCAACCATTCTTTGATTAGTATTAATATTGAATCTGCTTTTAAACAAATGCAACAGCAGTGGTCTGCTTGGATTCAAAGTGGTTTTACCTCGGTATATCCCGACCATGCGCCTAAAATTAAAAGCCGAGAACAATTAGAAAAAGCAGTTCCCACAGTTGTTTACCAAAATTTTGTTAAATTACTAGACGGTCGTAGAAGTCTTAGAGATTTAGCAGTAGGAATGAACAAGGATTTGCTACTACTTACCAAGTCTATTTATCCTTATGTTCATAAAGGATTACTGGAGTTGGTCAAAGTTCCCGATCAAAACTCAGTTAATTCTAAGACCAATTCTGCAAACAAACCGATAGCTTCAGGAAATAATCACCTCATTGCCTGTATTGATGATAGTCCGCAAATCTGCCAAATAATGAACCAAATTATCGTCAAAGCTGGCTATAGATTTTTGGGTATTCAACAGCCAATACAAGCTGTCCCTAAACTTATTGGCGTTAACCCGAAGATGATTTTCCTAGATATAGGAATGCCTATTTTGAATGGTTATGAGGTTTGCACTCAAATTAGACGTGTTTCCAAACTACAAGAAGTACCAATTATTATGCTAACGGGTAATGATGGCGTATTTGACCGAGTCAAGGCAAAAGTTTGTGGCGCATCCGATTTTCTCTCCAAACCGATTGAGGTAGATAAAATTCTCCAAACCATAGACAAATTTTCTGCTGCTAACGCACCTACTATGATGATATCTAGTTAATTGTACTCAAAATTATTTTTACTACCTGTTATCGATAACTACAAGTTGAAACTCAGAACACAACATTTTATTGTCAATTTGCCAACTATAGCGAACATCAAGTATTAAATAGCAAGAATAAATAGAGAGCAACTATCTTATACAATCAAAGCTTAGAAATACTTATATAGCTGAAATATATCTGTCTGTAGTCTGACAAATACTACTATAATCATCTCTTTCTTTACAGGTTTGCTGCCTGTAACATTTGCTTGAGCTATATAGTCAATAATGGTTCTTGATAAACTTTATTGTGAATTATTTCCACAATCTAAACCCCCAAAAGACATGAGCAATCCAGGCTTAAGTAAGCTATCTAATCAGTTAATATACTTTAAGCAAAAACATTTTACTGGGCAAATTATTATTAAAGGAAGCAGTCAAACTGTTTGGAAAATACATTTTTGCCTAGGTAGGTTAGTTTGGGCTGATGGAGGAACTCATCCATTTCGTTCTTGGAAAAGATTAACTGATAAATACTGTCCCAAAATTGACTGGTATAGAACAGATATCGATTTTTCTAGCAAATCAGATGGCGGAGATTATCACGCTCTAAAAGCTTTATTGGAACGAAAACTAGTTGGACGCGAGCAAGCAATTGAATTGGTCAAAACCAGAGCTAGAGAAATTTTGTTCGATTTACTACAGTTGGAAAATAAGCAACAGCTAAGAGTAACCCAAAAAGAGGCTTCTACATCTTCGTTTTTGACTTCTGGCTCACAAATGTCTATTTCCCTAGTAAACATCGAGCAAGTTCTTGATGAAGCCAGTCAAGCATGGTTAATTTGGCAGCAAAAAGGATTAGCAAAATGGTCACCCAACCTAGCTCCCGTATTGCGCAAACAAGGTCGAATGCGCGAAAAAGTATCGAGTATTGTTTATCAAAACTTTGTACGCTTGTTAGATGGTCAGCGTACTTTAAGAGACTTAAGTTCGAGAATGGGAAAAGATGTTCGCCAATTAACGTCCTCACTTATTCCTTATATTCAGCAAGATTTATTAGACATCATTGAAGTTGAAGATCTTCCTGCTCCTAGAAATAGTAAGAAGTTCCCAACTACTAAAGAAATTAAAGATTCAAGTAAACCTCTAATTGCTTGTGTCGATGATAGCCCGCAAGTTTGTAAAGTTCTAGAGCAAATTATTACTAAGCATGGGTATCGTTGCATCACCATTCAAGAACCTCTGCAAGCTTTACCCTCTCTTATCAAAGCCAATCCCAACCTGATATTTTTAGATATTGGCATGCCTATTGTTAACGGCTATGAGATTTGTACTCAGATAAGAAGAGTTGGCAAATTGAAACATATACCTATTGTTTTTTTAACTGGTAACGATGGGATTATTGACCGAGTGAGAGCTAAAGTTTCTGGCGCAGATGCTTTCGTTCCCAAGCCTATAGAAATAGATAAGATAACCAATGTTGTAAACAAGTATATTGCTCATAAGTCTTTAGAAGATTCGCAACTATCTGCCAAGCCCAATCTGGTTACTTAATTGTATTAAAACAATTATTGTGACGAAGAATTATAAAGCTTTTTATTAAATCGGTAATTTTAATTTGCTTATTATCATTCAAATTATCGATCAGATTGAAGAACACTGAAAATCCGAAAAAACACTTATATTTTCTATTATTTATTTTAGTTTTTATTAAACTCGGTGTTATTTTAGGCTTTTTTTTGGGAACTATTTATCTAAGAGTATTATTTTATTTTTGTTCTGGAGAACGCTTAAATTATGAGTAAAGTCCTGGTAGTCGATGATAGTCTAACTGATCGTAGAACCACTACTACATACTTAGAACAAGCTGGCTTGAGCGTTATGGATGTAGAAAGCGCGGAGGAGGCTTTAGAAAAAGTAGGTCAATATCAGCCCAACGTAATCGTTTTAGATGTAGTTATGGGGGGGAAGAGTGGTTTTGAACTATGTCGTACCTTAAAAGCAGATACAGCAACCAAAACAATTCCAGTTATTTTATGTTCTTCCAAGTCTACGGAAGCCGACAAGATGTGGGGAGATGTAGTAGGGGCAGATGCCTATCTTGCCAAACCAGTAAACCGCGACGAATTGATCGACAAGGTGCAGCAACTTATTGCTAGTTAAACTTATTTCAACAACACAATGTTAAGCACATCTGCTAATTCTTTATCTTTGAATATTGGTGCAAATTCTGATATTCAGTCTAATTCCAAACAAGTCCGCAAATTTTTACAGTTTCAACTAGGTAAGTCGGAAAAGAGTCACAAGTCAACTGTTCAGGGAGATATTGCCCTATTAGATGCAGAAATAGTTACAGAAGTAATTACTATTTCTCCAGAGGATATTTTACCCGTTCCACAGATGTTTTATTGTGTCTTGGGAATCTATGGTTGGCGCAGTGAAATGTTGTGGATTGTAGACTTGGAAAACCTATTAGGATATCCACCACCGTTGGATAGCAATAACTTCCAGAAAGATCTATTAGTCATGGTAGTTCAAGTTCAGGGGCAATCAATAGGATTAGTTGTTTCGGGGATTGACAATTTAATAGAACACGATTTATCAAAGTTTAAATCTTCTTCAGCAGAAATATTTTCCGAAGATGTCCTGCCCTTTCTACATGGATATTTTACAAGTTCTGACAACGACATTATTATGCTGATCGATTCAGAAGAAATTTTTAATTTCTTTTCTATAAAAACTGAGTTTAACTACTCTCAGTAAGAAGAAAATTTATAGCTAACTCCGTAGTTTTAACTAATTATTCGTACCAAATAATAGAGAAATCAAGTAGATATTATGGATTCATCAAGTACTTATCAAGAGCAAACTTCCAACGGAGCTACAGAAGCAAGTAGCCCAAAATCAGACTTAGTGCAGAAAATTAAAAAAAGTCTGTACAAACAAGAACGCGATCGCCTGTGGAAGGTCGTCAAACAGGTGCGTCAATCTGCCGAGCAGGAGGAGTTTTTTAGTAACCTAGTCAAAGTGGTGCAGCAAGAATTTGTAGCCGACAGGGTGCTGATTTACCGTTTTGATAGTAGCGATATCGGTAAAGTTATTGCCGAAGCTCTAGTTCCAGGATGGACTCCAGCAATGAACGAAACCCTTTCCTGTAATTGTTTTGGCGCACTCAAAGCAGTCGATTTCCAAGCTCAGGGATATGTAGCGATCGAGCATCCCGATAGCGATCGCGTTACACCCTACCAAAAGCAGCTATTTGAAAAATTCCAGATTCAAGCTTCTTTAGCTTTGCCCATTTTGTTAGATTCCTTTGCTCAAAGCAGTGGATATCAACTGAATCAAGCTTGGGGGTTACTGGTAGTTCAACAGTGTCAACAACCTCGCTCATGGCAAGAAGACGAAATTAATTTACTCTATCAGCTAACAGTAGAAATAACTCGCGTATTGCAGTCGCCCCTGTTAAGCTCCAAAACTAGCGCAGCGAAAGACTTGGTGTCTACCATGGAGCAGTCGATGGAGCAGTCGATGGCAGAAATGCTGCAAGAATTACGTCACAATCTCAAGGCAGATCGGGCTTTAGTCTACGGCTTTAATCCTGACGGCAGTGGGGCAATTCTAGCTGAATCTGTAGATTCGATGTGGAAAAAAGGGTCTAACTCCTTTGATAATGACTGCTTTATTACGCCAGATAACTGTAAATCACAGTATGTTTGCCGTGACATCAATGACATGGATATTTCGCCCTGCTTTGTCGAACAGATTGAGTCCTTAGAAGCCAAGGCTTATATCATAGTTCCGATTAAATCTGGCGATCGCCTGTTGGGAATGTTAGGAATATATCAAAATTCAGGGACTCGCAATTGGCAACAAACCGAAGTCGATCTAGTGGTACAATCTGCACCCAAATTTAGTTCACCTCTAGAACAAACAAGCTCGATTCGTGATTTGAAGTTTAAAGCAAAACAAGCAGAGCTGATTACCGAACGAGATTTTCTAACTTCAATCAATCAGAATGCCGAACGTATGATGCAGGGGTGGGCGGACAAAATTCGTGCCTCGATGAAGGTCGATCGCGTAGCAGTTTGTGCCTTTTATCCCGACTGGAGCGGTCAGATATTAGCCGAATCGAAGGGAGAAAAGTGGCAGCCTATTGGTTCGACGCTAGATTATGACTTCCACTTTAAAGGGGGAGAGTTTGAGCCTTACTACGTTGCTAATGACTTACAAACCAAAGGGCTATCTATTTCCGTACTCGAAAAATTTGAGGAGATAGAAGCCAAAGCATATATCATCGTACCGATTCATGCTAACAATCAGTTAATGGGGGTAATAGGAGTTTATCAAAACTCTACTACTCGTAACTGGCAGGAGAGCGAAATTACCCAGCTTCAAGGATATGCGACTCGTTTTGTCAAACCCCTGCAACAAACTGCTTATTTCCGCAATGCCGAGTTCCAAAGCAAGCAAATGGAACGAGCGTTTAAACGAGAAAAAAGCCTGTCTAAAAGTTTGGAAAAACTGCGCTTATCCAGAGATGAAAAGGCAGTCTGGCAGATTGCCACAGATAAAGGACGAGAAATTTTAGACGTGGATCGCGTCGCTATCTATCGCTTTAACCCAGACTATAGCGGAAACTTTGTCGCCGATTCGGTTGCTCCTGGTTGGTCTAGCTTGACCAAAATTATTCCCTTTATTGAAGATACCTTCCTTCAGAATACTAAAGGCGGTCGCTATAAAAACGGCGAGACCTTTAGCGTCGAAGATATTTATACGCAAGGTCATAAACAGTGTCATGTCGAACTGTTAGAGCAGATGCAGGCAAGAGCCTACGCCCTCGCTCCGATCTTTATTGCCGATAGCGATATGTTTGGCAGCAAAAGACTCTGGGGTCTAATCGGCTGTTATCAAAACAAAGGGGCGCGTCGCTGGCAAGAATTTGAAGTTGAAACCCTCAGACAGCTTGGTTTACAGGTAGGGGTGGCGATGCAGCAGATCAACTATACAACTACCCTCAAAAGGCAGTCAAAACTAGATAAAACTAGTAGCAAAATCAGCGAACAAATCCGTAAAGCAAAAAATATTGACGAGGTATTTGAGATTACTACTCAAGAAGTCAATCGAGCTTTAGAGGTTGACCGCACTATTGTCTATCAGTTCAATGAAGATTTTACAGGTCAGGTCTTGGCAGAAACTATAGCTGGTGATTGGGTTTCTTTATTAGTAGCGCAAAAGAAAGATGACGATATCAGTAGCAGTCGCACGGAAAACGCTCGCTGTGTTCTCCGCAAGTGGGGCGCAACCGATAATATTACCTTCAACGACACCTACATGGAAGAAACTAAAGGGGGTAAGTATACTAGCGAAGGAAAGAAATACACCGTAGTAGATGATATTTATACCCAAAAGTTCCCCGATTGCTATATCAAATCTCTAGAGAGATATCAGGCAAAAGCCTACATCATCGCGCCTATTTTCCAGGATGAAAAACTTTGGGGACTGCTAGGGGTTTATCAAAATTCTGGTGCGAGAAACTGGCAAACTATGGAAGCCGAACAAATCGCCCAGTTAGCCAGTCAGTTGGGTATCGCTATTCAGCAAATTGACTATTACGAGCAGTTACGGGTTCAGTCAGAAAGCTTGGCTGAAACAGTAGCCAGAGAAAAAGCAGCCAGAGAAGAATTACAAAAGCAAGCTTTAGATATTTTAAAAACGGTCAGACCTGCATTTAGCGGAGATTTAACCGTTAGAGCCAAGGTTACAGAAACTGAAATTGGTACAGTAGCTGGAGCTTATAATACTACTCTCGATTCACTTAAGGATATTGTAGAACAGGTACAGACTGCTGCTTCCCAGGTAACAGAAACTACAGGCTCTAGTAGTTCGGCAATTAAAGGCTTGTCCTTACAGTCGGAAAGACAGTTGATGGAGCTACAGGAAGCTTTAGATCGGGTACAGTCGATGATCGATGCTTCTACAGTAACTACCGAAAACGCCCAAAAAGTAGAGGTGGCGATCGAACTAGCAAATCAAACCGTCCAGACTGGCGATCGCGCCATGAACAATACGGTTGATAGTATTGTCAGTATTCGAGAAACCGTAGCCGATGCAGGAAAACGGGTTAAACGCCTGAGCGATTCTTCCCAAAAGATCTCCAAGGTGGTCAGTCTGATTAGCAGTTTTGCGACCCAAACCAACCTGCTAGCGTTGAACGCTGCACTTGAGGCAACTCGCGCTGGGGAATATGGTAAAGGTTTCGCGGTAGTAGCCGATGAAGTCCGTAACCTATCATTGCAGTCTACTGAAGCGACTACTGAGATTGAGAAATTGGTTAGAGAAATCCAAGAAGAGACTAAAGAAGTGGCTGCTGCGATGGAAGCTGGTGTGGAACAGGTTGCCGAAGGTACAAATTTGGTAAACGAAACCCGCGATAGTTTGAATGAAATTGTGGCTGCCACCGCTGAAATTAAAGAGTTGGTTCAGGGGATTACTAGTGCTGCCAATGCCCAAACTCAAGAGGCTGCTTCTGTAACCCAGGTAATGGGACAGGTTGCGGAAATTGCTAACGAAACCTCTCAAGATTCAGGTAAAATTTCTGTTTCTTTTGAGCAGCTAGAACAACTGGCGCAAAATTTACAATCTAGCGTATCTAAGTTCAAAGTCAAGTAAGCGTCTGCAAGTGTCTTGAATTCTGAAGTAGATTTTGGTCTATTTCAGAATTCAGATTTTTATTACAAGATTCGCAATTATATTTATAAAACTATTAGACGATGATTACCGACCCCAGCATTCGCGACCAAGCCTATCAATACTTTTTAGAAGAAGCCCCCGAATTATTAGAAACTATCGAACAGGAATTGTTTGCTATTAACGACGGCGATATCGAACTTAGCGATCGCCCTCTGAGAGTTAATAAGCTAATGCGTGCTACTCACACCCTCAAAGGTGGCGCAGCTAATGTGGGGTTGGAGACGATCAAAACCGTAGCTCATTCGATGGAAGATGTCTTTAAGGCTCTTTACAATCCCGAACTAGAAATTGATCGCCAGACCAAAAAACTACTCTACGCCAGCTACGATTGTCTCAGGATTCCTCTGACGGCAGAATTTAGCAAAGCTCCCATCGACCGTGAAGAAATTCTCAATCGTGCTGCGGGGATTTTTGCCGAACTAACTGAAATCTTTGGTGATTACCTCAGCGATCAGGATGCTTTCCCGACCTCAGAAGAACTAGGATTAGATGTAGTAGAATCCTTTTTTGAATCTGTTGTTCCCGAAAGGATTCAGGAACTATCTGTAGCTTTAGCCGAAGGCGATCCCGCCATCATGACTGAGGTATTGCAATCTCAGGCAGAAATATTCCTAGGTTTATCTCAATCGCTGAATTTATCTGGTTTAGGTGATATCGCGCAAACAATTCTGACCGCCCTACAGGTCAACCCCGATCTAGTTGAAGAAATTACCAAAGCTGCGATCGACAACTTCAAACAGGCGCAAAAGCAGGTGATGGAGGGCGATCGCGAACGGGGTGGCGAACCTTCTGCTCAATTGCAAAAATTTACGGGAACGGTAGAGCCGACTGAGAGAACCGAAGAAGATTCTGAAGATGCGGGAGCATTTTGGTCAGTAGATCAAGCTGATTTGGACGAAGAAGGCAACCCAGCACAGTTAGATGCCGAGTCCATGACTGAAGATATGTTTGGCGAGCCGATGGCAGCTATAGATCGAGATGACGATGATGATGATGACCAAGACGCTGCTGATATTTTTGGTAGCGATCTAACCGAAGAATTTGACGAAGATACTGAATCCGAGTCTGGTCAATTTGAGTTTGAAAATGATGAAGATTCAAGTGAATTAATGACCCAGATCTGGGGCGAAGACACTGCTGTCGAACAGCTAAAAGAGCAACAGACATCATCAGGTGAACCAGAAAGAATTGAAGTAGAAGCATCTTTAGTTCCTCTGACTCCCCCAGAATCATTTAAACAAAAAGCTGTTCCTCCACAAGAAATATCCACCAGAGATGTTAGAAAATCTCGATTTGGTTCATCTAAACAAAGTAATAAACAAACTGCCAAAACTAAAGCTAATAAAACAGTCAGGGTCAATTTAGAATCTCTGGAAAAACTAAACGATTTAGTTGGAGAACTATTAATCAATCAAAATAGAAATATTCTAAAAGACGAGCAAATTGGTCAGTTTGTACAGCAGCTACTAGATAAAATTAGCTATAGCGAGCAAATAGTTAACGAGCTGATTGAAGTGGTCGATGAGGTCTGTCTCTCGCCCCAGCAACAGCAATTATTACAAGAATTACCCGTAAAATTAAACAATATAACTCAATCTCAAGCTACAAATTATAAATCCGTATTACCTTCTGCCACTCCAGAAAACCCCGACGCCAGGCTAAATGAACTTTTAAATTTGACTACTGCTAGTAATTCTGAACTAGCAAATATTGCCGAGAAGATCAAAAATCACAACAAGCAGACTAGAAGAGACACTCAAAAACAACAGCGAATGCTGTTAAACATGAGAGATGAGCTAATTGAAACCAGAATGTCTCCCATTGGTAGACTATTTAACCGCTTTCCTCGTTTGCTCAAGCAGCTTTCGGTAACTCACGACAAAAACGCCGAACTGAATATTACTGGTAGCCATATTCTCATTGACAAAACTATTGAAGAAAAACTCTACGATCCTCTGCTGCATTTGGTGCGTAACTCCTTCGATCATGGTTTAGAAAAACCAGAGGAAAGAGCGCGGACTAATAAACCAGAAACAGGT
This sequence comes from Pleurocapsales cyanobacterium LEGE 10410, assembly GCA_015207195.1. GTDB lineage: Bacteria > Cyanobacteriota > Cyanobacteriia > Cyanobacteriales > Xenococcaceae > Waterburya. The sequence goes on along the minus strand of JADEXJ010000007.1, from coordinate 48,305 downwards.
ACGGTATTCTTACGGGCATATTATCAAGGTAGCCAAACCGTAATTGAAGTCGGTGATGATGGTAAAGGCATTAATATCGAGAGAATCAAACAGACTGGTATCGAAAAGGGACTGATTTCCGCTCAACAAGCAGCCGTTACTCCACCATCACAGTTATTAGAGCTATTATTTGAACCAGGCTTTTCTACTGCCGAAAAACTAAGTGACTTATCTGGTAGAGGTGTAGGTATGGATGTAGTTCGTTCGCAAATTGAAGAAATGAACGGCACCATTTCCATTGAGTCTACCCCAGGAAAAGGCACGACGTTTTCGCTACAAATCCCTCTTACTCTGACCATTGCTAAATTGATGCTGGCTCAGGCTTCAGGCATGACTTATGCCTTGTTGATTGATGCGATTGAGAGAATTATTCTGCCAACTTCCAAAGAGGTTCAGATTTTTGAGGGACAAAAAGTTTTACATTGGCCTACTCAAGATGATGTAGAAATGGTTCCAGTGCGTCAGCTATCCAGCATGATCGAGTATCCTCGCACTCTTGCTCAATTGGAAGATTCAGAATCTAGCTTGAACAATCCGATTTTACTGTTGCGTCGTCAAAATGGCTTTATCGGATTAGAAGTAGATCGCGTATTAGGAGAACAAGAGTTGGTAATTAGACCTCTTGGTAGTGCAATCATACCTCCACGATATGTCTATGGCTGTAGTGTCCTAAAAGACAGCAGCTTTACTTTGGTAATTGATGGTGCAGCATTGCTCAAAGATTCTCAATATCGTAGCAATACTATGAGCCAACGAGCCTTTTTAGGCGGGTCTAATTTCCAAGCTTTACCCAGCAGCGATTTTAACAGTACACAGCAACTTCCTCCTGCTACGTCTTCAATGCCCCAAACCCTTTTGGTAGTTGATGATTCTAATAGTCTACGCCGAACTATTGCTATGTCTTTGGAGAAAGTTAGTCAGCAGGTGCTTCAAGCTGATAATGGGATTAATGCTCTAACCGAATTAAAGAAATCGGGGAAAGTTGAATTAGTGGTATGCGATTTGGAAATGCCGATGATGACTGGGTTCCAATTTTTGAAAGCTGTTAAAAACGATCCTGAATATAGTGACCTGCCAATTATTATTCTGACTTCCCGCGATAGCGATAAACATCGTAAATTAGCCATGGAATTGGGTGCAGCAGCCTACTTAGTAAAACCTTGTCCCGAACAGGAATTGATCGCTACTATCAATCGCATTATGCCGTCTAAATAGATCTTCAACACCATACAAGATTGAATCATAATTTTCGCGCTCTTTTTAATTCCAGGGAGATATCTAGTCGTATCTTGCCTGGAATTTTTATTAAAATCTGATATACATAAACTGATAAACCTGAGATAATAATCAGCGATTAGAAAATCTGTTGGCTACAACATCTTGCCGACTTACACAACTATGATCTTTGCTTTTCAGTTTCAATCTCCTGGTCCAACTATTTTTGAAGCGGGTCCAATTGTGGTTCGTTGGTACGGTCTTTTAATTGCCTCGGCAGTTTTAATCGGTCTTACTCTATCGCAGTATTTAGCCAAACGCCGTCGGGTAGATCCAGATTTGCTGGGAGATCTAGCTATTTGGCTAGTTGTTTCGGCTATTCCCTGTGCCAGACTCTATTATGTTTTGTTTGAATGGCAGGAATATGCTCAACGCCCTGGAGATATCATCGCTATTTGGAAAGGGGGGATTGCGATTCATGGGGCGATAATTGGGGGAACGATCGCCACGATTATTTTTGCTCGTTTGAAACGTATTTCTTTTTGGCAATTAGCAGATTTGGTCGCGCCTTCTTTAATTTTAGGACAGGCGATCGGACGCTGGGGTAATTTCTTCAACTCTGAAGCCTTTGGTAAGCCGACAGATTTACCTTGGAAACTCTATATTGCTCCTCGTTATCGTCCCTTGGAATTGATGAATTTTGAGTATTTTCATCCCACCTTCCTCTATGAATCTTTGTGGAATATAGGGGTCTTGATACTGTTGTTGTCATTGTTTTTTTGGGGACTAAAGAAATACAACCGCCTCAAAGTTGGCACGATCGCAGCAGTTTATTTAATTGGCTATAGTTTGGGTCGAGTCTGGATCGAATGGTTGCGTACTGACAGCCTGATGCTCGGTCCGTTGAAAGTGGCTCAAGCAGTTAGCTTGGGGGCGATCGCTTTGGGTCTAATCATCCTGGCTTGGCTATATTGGTTCAAGCGGTCTTTACCTGACGTAGTTCCTGCTTCAAGGGATGCCAAAACCATGAGCCACAGACCATAAATTAAACCTAAATTTATTTTAATGAAATCAAAATCTACTCTTAAGCCTGCTGTTTATATTATCGGCGCAGGACCAGGAGATCCAGAATTGTTGACCCTGAAAGCTTATAGAATTTTGTCTCAAGCAGATACAATTCTTTATGCAGATTCTCTAGTACCCAAACAAATCTTGCAGGATGTTCGAGAAGATGCTGAATTAGTCGCCACGGGCAATAAAACCCTAGAGCAAATTATCCCCCTGATAATTGAACGGGTTAGAGAAAGCAAATCAGTTGTACGGTTACACTCTGGAGATCTTACTTTATATAGTGCGATCGGCGAGCAGATGCAGGCATTTACTGAAGCAGATATTCCCTTTGAATTAATCCCAGGAATTAGTGCTTTTCAAGCTGCTGCTGCCAAACTAAGCACAGAGTTAACTATTCCAGAACTGGTACAGACAATTATTTTAACGAGGATTAGTGGGAAAGCTTCATCTGTACCCGAAGCCGAAGAATTAGCTTCTTTAGCTGCCCACAAAGCTAGTTTGTGCCTTTATTTAGCTGCCCGTCATATTGAAAAAGCTCAAGCCAAGCTGTTGCAACATTATCCTCAAGATACTTCCGTGGCAGTTTGTTATCGTGTCGGCTGGTCAGACGAACAGATTTGGGTAGTTCCCCTATCAGAAATGGCTGCGGTTACTCGCCAGAATAATTTGATTAGAACTACTTTATATATCATTAGCCCTGCCCTACAACAAGCAATAACTACCCGTTCCCGCTTATATCATCCCGAACATTCTCACTTATTCAGACCGAGAACAGAGGTTAAGAACTGACTCTTAAACATCTAACCACAGCTCGATAATCTCTAAAGTGTCATGCTGCACTAACTGAGATATAAAGATATAGTTGTTGATTAGAATTATTAAGCAATAATATTGGGAGATAGCTTTGGACAAAAATCAGGCTGAATTAGCAGAAATTCTCAAAATAGCTCGCTCTGTCGCTTGGGGTGCAGCCGATATTCTCAGTTCTTTTTATCACAAAAATACTTCAGATTTGGATATTAAAGATAAAAAAGATGGTCCCGTCACTGAAGCCGATTTAGCAGCTAATAAACACATTTTGGGCAGGTTACGAGAAAAACTGGGTACAGAAGATTTTGGTTATTTGTCCGAGGAAACTTTTGATGTCAAAAAAGCTGAACCAGTAGCTAAAGAGTGGGTTTGGATTATCGATCCTCTAGATGGAACGAGAGATTTTATCGATAAGACTGGGGAATACGGCATGCACATTGCTTTGGCTTATCAGGGTCGTCCGATAATTGGTATTGTGGCTATTCCCGAAGCGGGCAAGGTGTATTTTGCTTCTAAAGGTAACGGGACTTTTGTAGAAACCAAAGATGGAACTGTGACACCGCTCAAAGTTTCCGATCGCCATAAAATTGAGGAGCTGTATTTAATTGTTAGTCGTTCCCACCGCGACGATCGCTTTAAAGAACTAATCGAGCGTCTACCCTTTGCAGGAAAAAAATACATGGGTGGCGTTGGTGGAAAAATTTCTACTCTGTTGGAAGGAGAATCTGACGTTTATCTCTCTTTATCTGGCAAGTCGGCTGCCAAAGATTGGGATTTTGCTGCACCAGAATTAATTCTTACCGAAGCAGGGGGTAAGTTTAGTTATGTTAACGGTGAACCCGTATATTACAACCAAGGAGACGTAAAGCGTTGGGGCTGCATTGTGGCTACTAATGGCAAGTGTCACGAAGCTATTTGTGAAAAAGCTGCTGCAATTATCGACGAAATTGATAAGGCGTAATATATTTGACGAAGTCGAAGCAGATTCCGTCGTTGCAAGGCGGAGTACCTTGGACTAGTTACATTTTGCTTGCGAAGGTTGTTAACAGGCTGAATCAAATGATCTCTTGGTTCAGCCTTTTTTTTTAGCTGCAAGTGTTCCGCCATCAGCTTATAAACTTGATGTATAAACAAACAATATTTTCTTATGTCTTCGGTTAACGCATATGTTGCCAAGCTATTTAGCTACCCAGTCAAGTCTTTAGACCGTGTGGCAAGCGATCGCCTAAAAATTTTAGAATCTGGAGCAATCGAAGGCGATCGCACCTGGGCGATTTTCGATTTAGCTGGTAATTTTGTTAATGGTAAACGCAATCAAAAGATTCACGCCTTACGTTCGAGATTGGATTTAGAAACCTACAACCTTTCCTTAGGAATACAGGGAACAAATAGAACCGCCCAGTTCAATTTAGTTGAAGAACCAAAAGCAGTCTGTAATTGGTTAGGCGAATACTTCGGCTTCCCCGTAGAGATCGAACAAAATTTAAAGATGGGGTTTCCCGATGATACGGTTTCTCCTGGACCAACTATAGTCAGTACTGCTACATTAGAAGCGATCGCCTCTTGGTATCCTGAATTAGATACGGAAGATATTCGTCTGCGTTTTCGTGCCAACATTGAGATTGCTGGCGTACCTGCTTTCTGGGAAGATCGTCTGTTTACTACTTCAGAGCAAACGGTTGAGTTTGGGGTTGGTGAGGTTAAATTCATGGGAGTCAATCCCTGTCAACGCTGTATTGTTGTTACCCGCGACCCCCGTACGGGACAACCTTATCCCCAGTTTCAAAAAACTTTTGTCAAGCATCGCCAACAAACTTTGCCTGAATGGACAGAGCGATCGCGCTTTAATCACTTTTTTCGATTGGCAGTAAATACTCAATTGTCTCCTAGCGAGGCAGGAAAGATCATCCGAATTGGCGATCGAGTATTTAAAGAATAATAGAACGACTATAGAGTTTACTTGCGATTAGCAAGAATTTTGAGTGGTAAAGATAACAATAATAATGCGGAAATAATTTCCAAACGTCCCATCCACATTAAAAGAATCAGGGTCAGTTTGCCTAACCACGGTAAGTCAGGGTGAGTAATCCCTGTAGACAGACCAACGCCACTGGTTGCCGAAGCTACTTCAAAAATGACATCGCTCAGATTGTAATTAGGTAGCTTTAAATATTGCAGAATAAAAACCCCAGTAATAGATATACTCAACCACAAAATAGCTAATACTGCTGCTGCATCTACACGACGACTAGCTTCAGCCTCTTTCAAGATTTTTCCGTTTAGCTGATAACGCATCATTTCGTGAGGTAAGAGGGTAACCCGCCGAAAACGCCACACAATCGCCTTGAAGATAATTACAAAACGACTTAACTTAATTCCTCCTGCGGTCGAACCAGCAGCACCACCAATAGCCATAATTAAGGTCATAAGTAATTTTGCTCCACCATCCCAATCACTAACTGAAACAGTACTAAAGCCACAAGTACCCAAGGCTGAAGACCACTGAAACAGAACATCAATAAATGCTACATCTCGGTTTGCTAGACGATGAAAACCCCAAAGCAGTATTGTGCCGAGGGACAGCAAGATCCACAATGCCTGATGTTGGTTATCTGCCCAAAAAGCGGACAGTTTACGGTACCGCAAAACTTCATAATGAGCCGAAAAGCTAATTGCACCCAAAGTCATTACTAAAATTACTGCCAGCTTGACTGCAATTCCATAGTTAGCAATGCTGCTTTCACTGACGCTAAAGCCTCCTGTAGCGATACCTGTCATACCATGATTGAGGGCTTCCCACCAGTTCATCCCGACAATGCGAAATAATAAGATGCTTCCTATTGTATAAATTACATAAATCCACCAGATTCGCTTGACTGTCTGACTCAGAGTTAAACCAATTCTTTGACTTCTGCCTTCAGCGTTATAAAGTTGGTAAGGTTCAGTAGTTGGTTCGAGCAAAGATATGACTAGGACGATTACACCTACACCACCTACCCACTCCATTAGCGATCGCCACCATTGAATAGTATGGGGCAGCTCACTATAATTAAACGCCATCGATAACCCCGTACTGGTAAAGCCAGAAAAAGCCTCAAAGATCGAGTTCCAAGGATTTTGAAACATCAAGATCGTCGTGGATAAATCGGGAGCGAGGTTAGGAGCATTAGCCGTCATCAACAGAGGAATAGAGGCGAACAGAGGAACGAGTAACCACCCCAAAGCAGCAGTAGCCATAGCATAGGGAATGCGATTGCTAGCTTGAGATTTGGTTTGACGATACAGCAACTGACCAACTGCTAATGAGGCGATCGCGCAGGTCAACAAAGGAACGAGGGCGTAAGTCTCTCCAGACAACCAACATACAGGTAGAGAAACCAATGCCATAACTCCTGGCACGTGTAGCAATAAACCAATATCTCGTAAGACGGTTCTGATAGATTGACTGTTCTTAGAGATTCCCATTGCAAATTTGCTTTATTTTTCTAAATCGATCAAGCTGTAGAGTTTTTGAGCTATGAGCTTTTCTGGATCGCTTAAAACTCGAATACCTAGCTTCTCAAACATGGCTTGTTGCTCCCTTTCTTGCAACAGGGTAATCAGACTTTTGACCCCATATTGTTTGCCCAAGACCATTGCCATCAAATTGACTGAATCATCATTGGTGGTAGCAATAATCGCATCAGCGTGAGTGACACCTGCTTCTTCAAGAATTTTTCCCTCAGCAATATCAGCATGAAATATGTTCACGTCAAACTCCTGCATAATATCTCTGGCGCGCTGTGGATTTTTTTCGATTACCGCAACTTTATGTCCTTGTTCTTTTGCTGTTGAAATAAGCTGTTTAGTAACAGCCCCCGCACCGACAATGATTAGATACATACTCTCAAAAACCCCGATCTGCTCCCAGGAAAAACCTTCTGGTAACCATGAAAATTAAAAGCTTTTTGACGATTTTGATTGATAAAAATATTAACAATAAGTTTACAGATAGCCAACCAAAATTATTAATAGAATGCTACCTTAATTTTAAATATAATGATACATCTTGAGATAGAGTTATTCTAGTCTTATAATTGCCATTAGAGTTCGAGCAAACTTAATTAGTAAACGCAAATATTTATCCATAGAGCCTAGTAACTTCCATTTAAATACAATGTAATAATTTGAATTAAGCTGGCAAAAAAAATCTATGAGATGTATGATTAAGATCTTATTAGATTTGACATTACTTAGTAGTTGTAATTTGTCCGAAGAATTTAACAATACCTGAATCTAATCGATCGCGACAGCAAATACTGTATACCTTAGAACAGACTAAGCAGGCACAAGCAGGTATCGAGTTAGGCGAGCCTGAAATTTCTTCTCCCATAGTTCACTACAGCCATACATCACCGTTATTCCCGAAGAGCGATCGCCCGAATTTCAATCAAATCCTTTATTGAAGGCGATCGCACCTAGTGGACTGACATAGCTAAAATAGTGCAATAAACGAGCGGGAAAAACAAGAACTATCTGCTGCATCTCAAAAACCCAATCATTTGTTGGTAAGCAAGCAAATCATCTGTGTTCATCTGTGGACTGTTCTCTTCTAATGCATCAAATTATCAAATTAGCTGTGTCAGTCTAGTAGTAGCCCGTCAAGCTTTAATTGAGGAATTAAACTCGTCCCCTAAAGGACTAACGACCAACCAATAAATTCGATCAATTAATTGCCATACTCACTACGCTGCATGATTAATTTGGCAACTAAACCAGTCCAGCTTTGATGAGATGCGCCCAAACCCGCCCCATTATCGCCGTGAAAGTATTCGTTAAACAGCAACAAATTTTTCCAATGAGGATCGAAGTTCAACTTGGCAAAATCACCGTAAATTGGGCGAAATCCAGTTTTCTTGGGTAAGAAAATACTAATTAAACGTCTTTCTAATTCTCCTGCTACCTCCCAAAGAGTCATCATCTTGCCCGAACCTGTAGGACATTCGACTTTAAAATTCCCGTCATAGTAATAATCGAATCGCTGCAATGCTTCGATCAAGAGATAATTAACGGGAAACCAAATTGGTCCTCGCCAGTTGGAGTTACCACCAAACATAGCGGTAGGAGACTCGGCAGGTTCATAGGTAACGTCGTATTCTTCATCGTCAGTCTCAAAAACATAAGGATGTTCTTGATGATATTTAGAAACCGAACGTATACCGTAGTCGCTGAGAAATTCGGTTTCATCAAGCATTTTTTGCAACACTAGGCGCAGTCTTTCTTCGTTGACTACTGCCAGCAAACGACGAGAATTATTATCGCATCCTTCCATACAGGCGAGGTTGCGACTTAATTGTGGACGTTCGTTAACAAACCATTCAATACGTTGATTGAATCCTTTGAGTTTATCTAAAGTTTTTTGGTCGATGGTAGTTACAGCAAATAGGGGAATCAAACCCACCATAGATCGCACTTTAAGATCGATCTTTTCTCCAGTAGGAAGATGGAGGACATCATAATAAAAGCCATCTTCTTCATTCCACAAATCAGTACCTTCTGTACCCATGTGGTTCATCGCATCGACGATATACAGGAAATGTTCAAAGAATTTACTGGCAATGTCTTCATAAACATCATTGTCTATGGCTAATTCTAGGGCAATGGTTAACAAATCTAAACAATACATTGCCATCCAGCTAGTACCGTCGGACTGGGATAGTTTACCTCCTGTCGGTAAGTCACCACCACGATTGAAGATCCCGATATTGTCTAAGCCCAGAAAACCCCCTTGAAAAACATTGTTGTCATCATCATCATGCTGATTCACCCACCAGGTAAAATTGAGCAAGAGCTTTTGAAATACCCGTTCGAGAAATTTTTTATCAGAACGCCCATACATTTCCTGTTCAATCGTATAAACACGCCAAGCTGCCCAAGCATGAACGGGGGGATTAACCCCATCAAAATCCCATTCATAAGAAGGCATTTGCCCGTTGGGGTGCATATACCATTCGCGAGTTAAACGTTCTAGCTGTTTTTTAGCAAAGTCGGGATCGATCGCAGCTAGGGGAATCATATGAAAAGCTAAATCCCAGGCAGCAAAATAAGGATATTCCCATTTGTCGGGCATCGAGACAACATCATCGGTATGCAGATGTATCCAGTTACTATTTGTCCCCTGTTTACGCTGTTCGGGTGGTTCTGGTTGCCCTGGATCACCTTCTAGCCAGGTATCGACTACGTAGTGATAATACTGTTTGTTCCACAGCAATTCTGCAAATGCTTGGCGTTCGACATTTTGCAATTCTGAACTCTTGTTGTGGGGAGAAACGCGCTGATAAAATTCATCGGCTTCTTGCTGACGTATCTGAAACGTATCGTTGAACTCCTGCCCAAAAGGGTCTGCCAAATCAGATCGATCGCAGAATCTTAGCTGTATACCCGTGGTTTCACCTCCACCTATTTCCAAGGTGTAGTAGGCAGCGAATTTAGTACCGACTTTATTTGGGTTAACTGCATCCTCTTGTCCTTCCACTACATATCGATGAAAAGCATCTTTGACGTAGGGTGAATCATTTTCGTTGCGGGATAGACGTTGATGATTGGTGTTATTTTCGGTAAATAACAATGACTTTTCATTGGTACAATACAGCCAGCGTTTATCTAAGTCGGGATGTTGTGCCTCGATTACGCTATAGTTTTCGGTGCGATCGCATATTTTTAACTGGGGCTTTTCTACTTCGTAACCCCACGACCAAATATTACGAAACCACAGGGTAGGAAGTAGATGTATGGTTGCGGTTTCGCTACTGCGGTTGGTTACCTGAATATAAATTAAAACATCTTCATCCCTGGCTTTGGCATATTCCACGGTGACATCAAAATATTGATCGTCATCAAAGATACCTGTTTGAATTAATTCATATTCTCTGTCTTTTAGACCTCTTTTTTGGTTTTCTTTTTCTAGTTGCCAATAAGGAAATGCTTTTTGGGGATATTTATAGAGAAACTTCATGTAAGAATGGGTTGGCGTATTATCGAGATGGAAATAATACTCTTTGACATCTTCCCCATGATTACCTTGGGTGTTGGTCAGACCATATAATCTTTCTTTCAACAAAGGATCGCGTTCGTTCCACAAAGCCAGAGAAAAGCAAATCCGCTGATGGTTATCAGAAAGTCCTGCAATACCATCTTCGCCCCAACGATATGCCCGATAGTGAGACTGTTCAAAACTAAAATGTTCCCAGGCAGAACCATCTTTGCTATAGTCTTCTCTTACTGTTCCCCACTGACGGTTGCTGAGATAGCAACCCCATCTGCGCCAATACGCTGTTCGTTCTCTATCCTCCTTTAATCTAATTTCTTCTTGGGTAAGCTGTCGCTGTTCAAACATAGCTTCAGGCAGTGTAGAAATAACGGTAATTTTTTAGTCTATAGCGATCGCCCTGTAAATAAAATCTGACTAATGATTGAAGACGTAATTTAGCAAAACTGTAGTGCTAAAAATCTCTGGTCGTAAAGATACCGTATTTTTTCCGATGCTGAACGCAAAAAAAGTAGTTACTATGCGAAATATTATTGCTCAAAATAGACAAATTGTATTGTTATTTTTTGACCAATCTATTGTTACATTAAATATATATTAAAGTATGATAAAAGAATTTTTATGAACCTTTCCTCAAACAACTTGTTATTAATTATTCAGAAAATTAATACAGACAAGCTAAATTTTACTGGATATCTTGAGATCAAGTTCGATCAAAGCCATCAATCAAGTAATTCAGGGGCATGGTACTTATTCTTTTCCCGAGGTAAAATCGTTTTTTCAAATCATCAATTGATTAATTTTTCTGATATTTTAAATGTTCTCAGAAACTATATTCTCAGTCTAAGGAATAATACATTAGTTTCACCAGAAATAATCAAAAAATTGATCCATCGATCTGAAACTGAAAGCGATATTTTAATAGTGGGTTTGCTTGGTGAGTTGGCTTTGAGTAACAAGATATTGAATTATCGACAATTTTCTGAAGCTATTCGCTCTCATATTATTGCAGAGCTAGAAAAATATCTATCTTATAATATTCAGCAAGTAAAACTAATTAGTAATAACCAAATAGACAAATTACGTCCGATTGTAGGATTAGATATAGAGCAAGTTTTATCTGAAATAGCGTTGCGTAGAAATCAATGGAAAGAAATAGAAAATTTTATTCCTTCTTTTGATTGTCATGTTCAATGTAATGTTAAGTCTTCGCAATGGAAAAGACTTTCTGTAGTAGAAAGAGCCAAACTAGAAAAGCTAGTTAATTCTGGTAGTACTTTAGAAGAGGTTCGTTATAGATTAGGAGAAGATAATTTAAGAATTGCTAAAACGTTTAGCAAGCTGATCAAACAAGAGTTAGTATCCATTGGCGAAGCTTGCAAATTATTGCCAAAAGAAAATGAACCTTCAGTTGCTGAAAAATCAGCAAAGTCTGATACCTCTAAAATTGCGATCGTTGATGATTCACCCGTGCTGCTTAAGCAATTTTCGTCAGTAGTTCGAGCTTTGGGTTATCGAGTAGAATGCTGTAGTAATGCTTTAGAAGCACTAAATTTTTTGTTGAAATATAGACCTAGCGTTATTTTTATTGATATTAATATGCCTGAAATATCAGGATTTCAATTGATGAAGCAGATTCGGATTGTTCCCGAACTTTCGTCGATTCCCTTAGTTATTCTAACTGCCGAAAAAACCATGATGAACAAGCAACGTGCCAAGTGGTCTAAAAGTGAGTTTTTAAGTAAGCCACTTAATTCACAAGACAATCAGAGGTTTGTTTTAGAGTTGAAAACCATCTTGCAAAATTTGGCTCCAGCCAAACAATAAGAGGAATATTAGCCCTCAAAAAAGTTAACAGATTAATTAGTAAATTTAAAGGGAAAAATCATGAAATTTTTAGTTGTTGATGATAGTTCAGTTGATCGCCATTTTATCGTTTCTATGTTGGAAAAAATGGGTCACCAGGTTGATGATTGCGAAGATACTACTAACCTATTAGCTAAAGTAACTGAAGAAAACTATGCTGCGGTAATTTTGGACATTGTGATGCCAGAACAAGATGGATATAAATTTTTACGACAGCTAAGAAGTAATTCTGCTACTGCCGATCAATACGTAATTTTTTGTTCTAGTAAAAAGACTCCAGTAGAAGTCAACTATGGAATTAAGCGGGCTGGGGCAAACGACTATATCACTAAGCCAGTTACTCCAGAAAGTTTAACAAAGGCTTTACAAAAGGTTTAAGTACATGGACTATGACAATAAAACTTCTAGCTTAATTTTACAAAACCGCTATCTAATAGCTTTACTAAGTACTAAAAAACTAGCTTTTTCGGCTTATTTAGTGAGAGATATTTTGATTGTCGAGCGATCGCAAATATTAGCCTTACCTTTTTACGATGCTGCTTGTTTGGGAATTTATCATTATCAAAATGAAATTGTTCCCCTAGTCTCGGTCGAGAAAATTCTGGGGACGACAGAAAATAAAGTGTTGCGCTCGACTCTTACTGCCGTCAGACTCAACAAGTCTGCCGAGCATCTTGCAGGAGTAGCAATAGTCGTAGACCGTATGGAAAGAAGTTTGGCTGCCGAGGAGCTATCCCAAGAACACCAGTTTCAGCTTTCAGATATTCCCCAACAAATCTGGCAACCACAGCGTTAAAAACTTCAACTTTATATTGTAAAAATTATGACTCTATCTTCTAAGCGAATAAATACAGGGAAAAATAGGTTTCAGCAGAGTTTGATTCCGACGTTTTCAATTTTGGCTGCTGTCAGTACGGTCATGGTAGGTATTTCTGCTAAAAATACCTGGAGTGTCTATCAAAATTTTCAATCTGCAATTACCAAGAACTTCAAGCTACAGGATTTAAGTGGTCAAATTGTTCACTTGGATGAAGTACTTACAATGTCGGCACGGATGGCAGCGAGTACGGGGAACCTAGCATGGGAAGAGCGTTATTTAGAACACGTTCCTCCTTTAGATGAGGCGATTAATCAAGTTTTGTCTATTGCTCCAGAACAACAGGCAAACGCCAGTCAAACAGACGAAGCAAACATCAAGCTGATTGAGATGGAAGAACGTGCCTTTGAGTTAGTCCGACAAGGAAATTCGGCAGAGGCACTAAGCCTACTTTTGGGTGAAGAATACAGCATCCAAAAACAAATCTACAGTGAGGGAGTTGAAGCAACCTTAGAAAATATTCAGCAATCAGTAGCCGAACAAATAGAAACCTATGGCGATCGCCTATCTCGCTCGGCGATTTTAGCAGGGGTTAGTTTTGCAATTTTAGTAGTTAGTTGGGTGCTGGTTTTAATCCTGCTGCGTAGCTACACTCTTCGTTTAAATCAAATTCAGCAGTCTTTGGAACAAGCCAATCTAGATTTAGAAGGTCGAATCAAAGAAAGAACTAAAGAATTAGCAGCCAAAGAACTAGAGTCTCGTCAGGAAAGCGAAGTCTTGCAACAAGATGTAGGACAGCTATTAGACGTGGTTTCGGCAATTGAAGAGGGAGATTTTACCGTAGAAGCACCAGTTAGCGATCGCGTTACGGGTTTGGTTTCTGATACCCTAAATCGTCTAATTGAAGAACTAGCTGGAGTTCTAGCACAGGTTTTTCGAGCTACCGACAGAGTGAATCGAGAGACGCAACAGTTGGACACAGTGACCAATCAAGTAGCAGGTTATGCTCAAAAAGAAGCGCAGTCAGTACGTCAGATTTTAGAATTAACCGATAAAGTTATGAAGTCTGCCCTAGATTCTGCCGAGCAAACTCAGGCTTCAATTGCTTCTCTGCAAAATTTGCAGTCGGCGGTAGAACAAGGACGTGATTCCAGTTTGACGCTAAACAAAGGGATCGGCGTACTGCAACAGGGAACGGATCAGATCGTACAACAAATGAAAACCTTGGGAGAGTTTGTCGGACTGACCGATCAGTTCCTCCAAGAGCAAAACCAAATTTCGGGCATGACCCAAGTATTGGCGATGAACGCTTCTTTGGTAGCAGCAAGAGCTTCAGAACAAAAAGACCCAACTCAGTTTGTGGTGGTGGCGCGAGAATTTGAGTCTATTGCCAATCAAGTAAGTAGTTTGGCACAAAGAACTAGCGGTGGTTTGGTTAGTTTAGAACAGCGTAGTAGCCAGATTCATAACGTAGTGACTTCTATCGATGCCAACGTGCAGAATTTAGGAGGATTGGTACGAGAATTTACCCAAGGTGTCGAACAATCTAGTCAAATCTTTGAGAATGTTCAAGATACGACTCAAGAAGCCGTCCGCACTGGACAAGTAGTTGCTCTATCCAGTCAAGAAATTATCAACTCGGCACAGTCAACTACCAAGGTTATGGAAGAAATTGCCGATCTTGCCGAAAAAACCGAAGAATTGACTCAAAAAACGTTGGCACAATCGCAACAAATGGAAACTCTCTCCCAAGATCTACTCAGCACTATCCGATTCTTCCGTTTACCTAGCAGCGGACAAGAAACAGCAACAGTAGATGTTATCCCCAATTCCTCAGAAATTGTTCGGGATAATAATTCTGCCAAATTAGAGTCGGTATAGCCATTCATCTCCAGAAGCTCAGTATTTTCTCTCTTCGTCCCTAATCTTTCCTACTTAACCATGTCTCATCCTTCCGATCCTCTCGATCTTGCGGAACTACAGCTCGAACGAGAACTACGCCAAATGTTTGAGCTAGATTCTCAGAAAGATCTAGAAACTTATCTTGCCTGTGTTGATAATCTCGAAGATGAATCTTGGGCAGCAGATATTCAAAAAATGTATCGTGCTGTTCATACTATTAAAGGAGGTTCGGTAACCGTTAAAGCAGATGCGATTCTAGACGTAGCTACGGTTTTGGAGGATTTACTCTCGGAATTACGCTATCTTGAGACAATTCCGTCATTAGAAGATGGACAACTGCGACAAATACTTCAAGAAGGAGGAGAAATTATTGCCAGTGTCTTGGGCAATCAAGAAGGAGATGTGCGCTCAAAAGTAGAGCGAATTAAGGTTCTTCAGCAGCACATTCAACAAAGCTATCTCCAAGATTGGAACGAACAAGCTCAAGTTCAAATCGAGTTCGCTGAAGAAGGTTTCGATTTGGTGGTTTTAGATTTAGATATCGCTCTCAATAAGTTATCTGAGGAAGTAGTTCCTCAAGCGACTATCGAACTAGCAACCCAGTTAATTGAAGAATTAGCAGAAATTGGTCGAGAGTTGGAACTAGATTCAGGTTGGCAAACACTATTGCAAGAAGCAGCTCTACTGCTGAACGAGCCTGATGCTTCCTTGTGGACAACTCGGTGGCATGATTATTTTTGCCGTTTAAAGGCTTCTGCTAAACAGGGTGGTAAGTTCATCGATTCCGATACTACTGAAGAAAATACCGCCGAGGTTGCCGATTTAGGAGACATCGATAGTCTCTTGGATAATCTCGAATCTGAAGAACCAGAGGCAGAGTTGGAACTATCCCCGCCCAAGACATCTTCTTCTGGGGATGCTTTAGATTTAGGAGACATTGATAGTCTCTTGGATAATCTCGAATCTGAAGAACCAGAGCCAGAGTTGGAACTATCCCAGCCCAAGACATCTTCTTCAGGGGATGCTTTAGATTTGGGAGGCATCGATAGTCTCTTGGATAATCTCGAATCTGAGGAGAGCGAAGCTCAACCAGATCCTCCAAAACCAATATCAAAACCAATTAAATCAGCCAAACCTTCTCGTTCACCTGCTACGGTAGATACTCAGTCTGATCGCAATATTCAAATTCCAATTCCTTTAAGGAGGCTAGATAAGTCTGCCCAATCGATTGTCGATACTTTAATCTCCGCCCGTACCGTAGAGCATTTTTATCAGGATCTTCATCAAGACTTGCTCAAGTTAGTTAATTTGGCTAAAGATAACGTTCAGTACATCACTCAACTACGACAAATTCAGGATGACTATGCTCTACTAGAAAACTTGGACAGAAAAGCTCTTCAAAATTCCCAGAGTCCTACACCTGAAAGATATCGCAAAGGTTATATTACAATCAATCGCTTACTGGAAAATAGTTTACGTCTTTCTGAATTAGGTACAGAAGCAGAGCAAACGGCAAAAAAAACCGCAGCAAGATTAGAAAAACTTAATAGCCACGTCACAGAGCTTAAAGATGTTGTCGAAGATAGTCGTCTTGTTCCCTTCAAAAATTTGTCTTTCAGAGTGAGAGCGATTTTAAGAGATTTAATCAATCGCTACGATAAGCCCGTAGAATTGAAAGTTCAAGGAGAACAAATTGAACTTGATGTCGGAACCAGCAAAAGATTAGAGCCAATTTTGCTCCACATAGTTCGCAATGCTTTCGACCACGGTTTAGAGACAACAGCAGAGAGAATTTCCCAAGGGAAACCAGTTCGAGGTATTCTTAGCCTGAATTTACAACGGCATGGTAGTTCCTATGTTCTAACTATCCAGGATGACGGCAAAGGGATTGACCCCCAAAAAGTTCGAGCTAAAGCACAACAGTTAAAATTCCCTCTAACTCGCACCGATACCGATGAAGAATTATTGTCTGTAATCTGTCAGCCTGGCTTTAGTTCTCGAAATGAAGTTAGCGAAGTTTCTGGCAGAGGAGTGGGTATGGATGTTGTAGCAGAACAAATATCCTTGCTCAATGGTTCTTTAAGTTTATCAACCAATCCAGGAACAGGAACAACGTTTAGTATTCATTTCCCCGTTCCTCATTTATTAGTGCCTTGCATCTTGTTACAGGCTGGCGATCGCAGTTTTGCTATTCCTACCGATCGCGTAATCATGACGAGTCTTTGGGAAAATTTGGCTGCGGTTAGAACCGAGGGTTCACAGGTTAGATATACTTGGGAAATTACTCAGGATGGATCAACCCTACCAGGTTTGGATTTACTGGGCTATTGGTATCCTCGATTCCGCGATCGCTCTTTAAACCCAGGTAATATTGGCATTTATGTTCGACTACAGCCAGAACAGCCTGGCATTTGGTTGCTCGCCGATAAATTGCTCGGCAAATTAGAATTGAAAATTCAGCCAATTCCTACACCCCTGGTTGCGCCCCAAGGAATCATGGGAGTGAGTTTGCAAGCAGATAGTACTCTAATGCCTATTCTAGAACTAAGTTCCTTGATGGAATACTTAGTACCAACTCCAGAAAGTCCTGGTTTTAGTATCGCGGGCGATCGCGAATCAGATACTGTAAATTTCTCTGCTGCTGAAGAGCAATCTCAGACAATCTTAATCGTAGACGATGCAGCTTTGATCCGTCGCCGTATTGAAGCCAGTCTTTCAGCTTATGGATACACTACTCACGCTTGCTCTGATGGTCTAGAAGCGTGGAACTGGTTGCAGATTAATCCTCACCCAAACTTAATGATTACAGATATTGAAATGCCCAATTTAGATGGGTTTACTTTAATCGATCGCTGTCGCCAGAACAACTGGAATTTTCCGATTATAGTTGTCTCTTCCCGTCTGGCAGAGGAATGGGGACAAGAAGCTCGTCGTCTTGGGGGAACTGATTTCCTCACCAAAGGATTTTCTACTGGAGAGCTAATTGGCAAAGTTCAACAGTATTTTTCTTAGAGATAATACTATCTGGTTAACCGAACCAATTGATGATTTCGACGGCAAAAATCGAGCGATCTTTCTGGTTTTCTTTAAATATATAACCAATTGTATCGGTCGATCTATCACTTACCGCTTAAAAAGTACTCGCTGTTCGTAGTGGTTTAAAGTCTAATTGTTAAAAGCAAATCTCAATACTACCCTACCGCAAGATCTATACTACTATCGATCTTGTCAAAATCAAACTTGGTTTTTTAAAATTATCAGCTTAGGTGGTAGAGGTAAATAAGAGTGACATTAGCAACAGAAACAATTCAGACAAAAATTCAACAAGCGATCGCCCGCAGTCAAGAATATCTTCTATCAATTCAAGATCCCGCAGGTTATTGGTGGGGAGAACTGGAGTCTAACGTTAGCATAACGGCTGAGGTTGTTCTATTGCACAAAATCTGGCAGACGGATCGTGCTAGACCCCTAGATAAAGCGGAAGCCTATTTGCGATCGCAACAGCGCGAACATGGTGGTTGGGAACTATATTACGGTGACGGTGGCGAGCTTTCTACAACTGTTGAAGCTTATATGGCACTGCGCTTGTTGGGTGTCTCGGCAACAGATCCAGCATTAGTTCAAGCAAAAAAGTTTATCCTATGCCACGGTGGCATTAGCCAAACGCGCATTTTTACCAAACTCCATCTTGCCTTAATCGGTTGTTATGACTGGCGGGGACTCCCCTCAATCCCCCCCTCAATTATGCTGTTGCCAGAGAACTCACCCTTCACGATCTATGAAATGTCTAGCTGGGCAAGGGGCAGTACCGTACCTTTGTTAATTGTCCTCGACCGCCAGCACGTATTCAAGCTAGATACGCCAATTAATTTAGATGAGCTATACGCCGAAGGTATTGCTAATGTCCGTTATGAGTTGCCAAAAAATAATGACTGGACAGATATATTTGTCGCTTTAGATTATGCTTTCAAGTTGGCAGAAAATTTTAATTTAGTACCGTTTCGGGAACAGGGGATCGCTGCTGCGGAAAAATGGGTACTAGAAAGACAAGAAGCTACGGGAGACTGGGGGGGAATTATTCCTGCCATGCTCAACTCTTTATTGGCTTTACGTACTCTTGACTACCACGTCAACGATCCGATTATCCAGCGTGGTTTAACCGCCGTCGATAATTTTGCGATTGAAACGGAATCTAGCTATCGTATCCAGCCCTGCGTTTCCCCTGTCTGGGACACTGCTTGGTGTTTGCGGGCTTTGGTCGAGTCGGGCATAGCTGCCGACCATCCTGATTTAGTTAAAGCTGGAAAATGGCTGTTAGATAAGCAAATTTTAGACTATGGTGACTGGGCGATCAAAAACCAGGGTGTAACCCCTGGAGGCTGGGCATTTGAGTTTGACAATCGCTTCTATCCCGATCTGGATGATTCGGCAGTGGTGGTCATGGGTTTATCCCAGGTAAAATTAGCCGACGAAGCTCCAAAACAGCAGGCGATCGCCCGTTGTCTCAACTGGATCGCATCGATGCAGTGTCAACCTGGAGGCTGGGCAGCATTCGACCTCGACAACGACCAAGACTGGATTAACCTGATTCCCTATGGCGATCTAAAAGCAATGATCGATCCCAACACCGCCGACGTTACCGCTAGAGTATTAGAAATGCTGGGGGAATGTGGCTTAACTATGGATCGAAGACGGGTGGAAAGAGCGATCGCCTATTTAATTCAAGAACAATCAGCAGACGGTAGCTGGTTTGGACGCTGGGGCGTAAACTATATTTACGGTACAAGTGGAGTACTTTCTGCCCTGAGCTTAATTGCTCCTACTCGTTGTCGGGAACAAATCCACCATGGTGCAGCCTGGCTGGTTGGCTGTCAAAATTCCGATGGCGGATGGGGCGAAACCTGCGCTAGTTATGATGACCCCACTCTTAAAGGTACGGGGGACAGTACTGCTTCCCAAACGGCTTGGGCATTAATCGGCATAATGGCAGCAAAGTCGGGGACTCAATTTGCAGGACAGGCATCAATCGAGGGCGGAATAGAATATTTACTCAATACTCAACAGTCTGACGGAACTTGGGACGAAGCCTGGTTTACTGGCACGGGTTTTCCCCGCCACTTCTATCTCAAATATCATCTCTATCAACAATATTTTCCACTCCAGGCACTTGCTCGGTATTCGCGACTGTAATTAAGTATTGGTGGGCATTGTCAGATACTTACGCTAGTAGCGCGATCGATTTAGATGCCCACCCTACAATCTTAAAAACCCAATCATTTGTTGGTAAGCAAGCAAATCATCTGTGTTCATCTGTGTTCATCTGTGGACTGGTCTCTTCTAATGCAACATTTAAAGCGTGTCAGTCTACTACAATCTCAAAGGTGGGCATTGCCAGTATTTACGCTAGTAGCGCGATTGATTCAGATGCCCACCCTACAATCTACTAACTCCCTTTTCTTCTCGCATCAATTTGACAAACTTTTCAAACAAATAATCAGCATCATGAGGTCCAGGACTCGCTTCGGGGTGATACTGTACAGAAAAGAAGGGTAATGTCTTATGCTGTAATCCTGCAACAGTGCGATCGTTAAGATTGAGGTGAGTTATTTCCACATCTGCCCCCAGAGATTTTTCGGCGATCGCAAATCCATGATTTTGGCTGGTAATTTCTATTTGTTTTTGCAGTCCTGCGGGTTGATTCAAGCCACGATGTCCGAACTTTAGCTTAAATGTTTCTGCACCGAGAGATAGCCCTAAAATTTGATGTCCCATACAGATGCCAAAAGTCGGCTTTCCTGCCTGCAATAGTTCTTTAGTCGTCGCAATACCTTCGGTAACTGCTGCGGGATCTCCAGGACCGTTGGACAGAAAAATCCCGTCAGGATTATGAGCTAGAATCTCTTCACTAGGTGTATCGGCAGGAACTACAATTACTTTGCAGCCATAGCTTGCTAAACGGCGGAGAATGTTGCGTTTAATCCCAAAGTCGAGCGCCACCACCGTTAACGGATTATCTTGATTGTTGCCCGAATTAAACTGCCACTCTCCCTCAGTTTTTTCCGACCATTGATAAACTTCTCCTGTAGTCACCTCCTTGACTAAATTTAGTCCCGCCATATCTGGTGCTTGCTGTATGAGATCGAGTAATCTTTCAGGGTCGAGTATTTCTGTAGAAACTCCGCCATTAATTGCCCCATAGTCTCGCAATTTACGGGTCAAAGAGCGAGTGTCAATGCCATAGATTCCTGGGATCTTTCTTTCTTTTAGATAGTCGGGCAACGATTGGGTCGAACGCCAATTACTAGGACGATAGGTAATATTGCGAGCAACTACCGCTCTTGCTTGAACTGTGCTAGATTCTTCATCAGCTGAATTGACCCCTGTGTTTCCTAGTTCGGGGTAGGTAAAGGTAATGATTTGCCCAGAATAGCTCGGATCGGTTAAAACCTCCTGATATCCTGTCATACCAGTATTAAAAACCACTTCCCCCACCGCAGTTCCCGCAGCACCAAAAGACCAACCGCGATAAGTAGTTCCATCGGCTAAAACAAGTAAGGCAGGTTTGGCATTAAGTCTGAGCATATTCACCATGAGGTTATCGATCCTGACTAAATTTTTCCAATCACAGAACAATCTATCAGCTATTGGTCAGCAGAAGATAAATTATTGTTGCAAAAAAATTGTAATCTAGACTGTAGTTAACGTTACCAAGTTCAGCCTGACAAGATAGACTGTTTAAATGTATTAATGACATTAGTTGTTCAAGCCAACCCCAAAGATTAGGTTAGAACGCTGTGTTGTCAGCAGCAGAAACCACCAAAAGCGCAAGTTAGATTAAGAAAGCATGAGTCCTAGAAAATTAACCGAAGATGATAAGCAAGAGATTCTTCATTTGTATCGTAACTCTGAAGCAACCACTTCAACCCTAGCAACTAGTTATGAGGTCAGTAGTTCTACGATTAGTCGCTTTCTAAAAAATAAACTGTCTTCCTCAGAATATGAGGATTTAATCCAGCAAAAACGCTTGGCGCGTACTCCTAGAGGAGAAAAGTCGTCTGACAGTTCTCAAAAAACTAAGACTAAAACTAAGACTAAGACTAAGGCTAAGGCTAAGGCTAAGATCAAGAAAAAATCTCAGCCTAAAGTCAAGCAGACAAAAACTGAGACAGCAACAGAGATTTTAAGTAATGATACTGCACCAAGAGAACTAAAAGAGCAAAACCCGATCGCTCCAGCTGAACCAACGTCGGCTAATGTGGATTTGCCCAGGGGTGAAGCAAAGTCTGAAGAACCCAAGCGAATTCCTCGTCGTCGTCGTCGTTCTTCTGCTATATCTGAACTGATCGCCGAGACTATTGCCCCAGAAGCCCAGCCTGAAATAGAAGAGTTATACGACGAAAATGAGGCAGAACAGAAACCCGCCAAGCTAGTTCTCGATAAAAAAACTAGTAGCGCGGAGGATTCGGCAGATTCTAGTAAGAGCGATCGCCTGATTCTGAAAAGCGATCGCCTCGAACCAGAAGAAGATGAAGAGGATGATGCCATGGATCTCATTACTCTCAAAGAAATGTTAGGAGAAGACCTAGAAGATATTAACGATGATGAGGATGAGGATGAGGATGATGACTGGGAACAAGAAGAAAGTGCCTCCTACCCCGATCGCCGAACAGGTTTAAGTGATATTCAAATTCTTCCTCTTTCTCAAGCGTCTTTTCCCAGAACTTGCTATTTAGTGATTGATCGTTCAGCAGAATTAATTGTTAAGCCCTTAGCTGACTTTGCCGATTTGGGCGCAATTCCTGAAGAAGAAGTTAGACAAAGGACTCTTCCTATATTTGATAATCATCGTATTGCTAAACGTTTTTCTCATCGCCGTGAGCGCGTGATCAAAGTTCCCGATGGTCGTATGTTACAAAAAACTTCTCACCATCTTCAAGATAAAGGAATTACTAGACTGCTGATGGATGGACAAGTTTACTCCCTGTCTAACTAAGTCTGATCGTAATTTTTAGTCTTACAATTTCTTTAGGATGACTCGCTCATCCTAAAAAAATTACCAGAGATTTTGAGTAAACAAGCATTTTCTAGGACTAATTAAGCTAAAACATAATATCAATATTAAGCCTTGGCTTTTAATCGATTTAGTTAGTTGGCTTACTATTAATACAACATAAATATTTATACTAATGGCATTAAGTTTCAACTATATTCTTCTCAGGTTTTTGTTTTGAATCAATCAATGAAGTAAAGCATTTTTCTTTACGTAAACAAAAATAAAAGATAATTATACAGATTGAAATATATCAACACAAAAATTATTATTGGCTAGCTACTTATTAAATTGCAGGTAATAATATGAAAGGCTATTTAAGCATTTGATAATCAATTTAGCCATATCTGCTGACAATTTAATCTGACAAATATTATGAAAGCAACTCAACTACTAAAGTTTTATGAGCAGGGTTATAGAGACTTTACTGGAGTAGATTTGAGGGGAGCAGATTTATCAGGAGCTATGCTGATTTCGGTCAACTTGACAGGTGCCAATTTGATAGGTGCTAACTTGAGCAGAGCTTTTCTAACTAAGTCGAATTTCAGCCAGGCTAATCTCAACTGGGCAAATCTCAGCTACGCTAAAATGAGTGAGACTGATTTTAACTCGGCTAACTTAACTAAAGCTAACTTTACAGGGGCATTTATGGTTAAGTCCCAATTACTCAAGGCAAAACTTAGCGGAGCAAATCTTTCCTATACTAATCTCAGGGCATCAAACTTGTTTAGTGCCAATATTTGTGGAGCCAAATTACAAAAAGTTAATTTGAGACAGGCAAATTTGAATCATGCCAACTTGAATTGGGCAAATTTACGCGAGGGTAGATTAACAGGGGCGCACTTACAAAATGCTTCTTTTATTGGGGTAAATCTCAGCCAAGCATTTTTAATCGATGTCGAGCTTAGTGGTGCTGACCTGGCAGGTATCAATCTTAGTCAGGCTAAATTGACCAGGGCTAATTTAAGCAACGCCAACTTGAGTCATGCTAATTTAAATCATGCTCGACTTAGAAAAGGAAATTTGAATCATGCCAACTTGAGTAATGCTAATTTAAATTATGCAGATTTGGGTGAAGCCTCGCTGAGACAAGCAAATTTGACTAGTGCCGATTTATCTCAAACAAATTTACATCGAGCTAATTTTGAATTTGCAGTTTTGCACAATACTATTCTCGATGCTGCTGAACTTAAAGAAACATTGGTACCTCAAACAGCCATAATCAACCGAGCTAATTCCATCGGGCATTCTTTGCTTGGTGACCATCAAATTCAAATTGCCTAAAACTAAACAAGCTATGAAATCTAAATCAGCAAATCATGGTGTAGTCTTAGTAACCGTCGCTTCATTAGAACCAGGAGAAGCTATAGCAAGTTCACTATTAAATGAAAGATTAGTAGCCTGTGTCAATCTGTTTCCCGTCACTTCCCTATATTTATGGCAGGGAAAAGTAAATCAAGATCGAGAATACCAGTTAGTAATTAAAACCGACTTGAATAAATTTACTGAATTGGCTACCAGGATTGAGACGCTCCACAATTATGAAGTGCCTGAAATTATTGCTTTACCCGTTGTTACAGGTTCAGAGTCATATCTCGGCTGGATTGATGAAAGTCTGGCGCAACAATAATTAGCCAGCATAGTTTTTATTTCGCCAAATATTAATTCAAAGTTAGATCGAGCTAGCACAGATACAAATTATGTTTGATACAAGCATTTTTAACTAGAGGCAAGGGATGAAGTTTCTAACTTTCTCCAAGATCAATCATTAAAGCGAATAATATCGTCGTCTCCCAAATATTCCCCGTTTTGTACCTCAATCATTACCAAAGGAATTACCCCAGGATTTTCTACTCGATGGGCAGTGTTCATGGGAACATAGGTAGACTGATTTTGCATTACTAAGGTTTCTTTACCATCACAGATTACCTTGGCTGTACCAGAAACTACAATCCAGTGTTCACTTCGATGATAGTGCATTTGGGTACTCATGTGTTCCCCTGGTTTTATTTCTATTTTGTTGATGCAATACCTAGCACCCTTGTCTAAAGGTTTGACTATTCCGTAGGGAGGAGTTCGAGTTGCTTCACGATTGGGTGTAGTGGAAGTATCATTACTATTTTGTTTGCTGTTTTCTTCTTGCATAATTAAAGTAGATTTATAAGATTCCTGTTTCCAGTTTAAATAAACACTATCTTCTTAGCCAATTAAAGTTTTTTAGCTTGATAAGTATAGAAATTTCCTAAGATTCCGATAGTTTCTAGATGATATTTTGGTAAAGGAGAAGGCAAAGCAAGATCTGCTTGATAAATACTAAATAATAAAAAGTTTTGTCTGGTCGTTTGCTGATTAACTACCTCGGCTAAATAGGGACTAGTAGTATTAATCAAAATATGACACTGGCTTTCTAACCATACTCCCAAATCTTGACTAACTTGAGTGCAGATCCGCTCTCTAAAGTGTGTTTTGATTGCCGAATCAGCATATCTCTGATATTTTTGTTCTCCTGGATTAGTTAAAAAAGCGATCGCAGCGATCCCAACGGTAATAATCCCACCAATACCAATATTTTTCAGGGTCATGTAGTTCAAACAATTTTCTCCTAATTTTAAACTATGAGACAGAAATAGCGATCGATAGTGTTATAATATCTAAGCGATATGTATGGCGGGCGTAGCCAAGTGGTTAAGGCAGTGGTTTGTGGTACCACCATTCGTGGGTTCAAGTCCCATCGTCCGCCCTTGCTTTACAACAACAGTGGGCTAAATACTCTTCATCAACGAATAGGGCAAACATTTACCGCTTGCACCTATTACGCTGATTTTTGCAGCCAAAGTAACTGTCGCTAAGTATAACTTTTGGTGCTTGATTGTATTAGATAGTAAGGTTTATTAGATTTAAATTTATTAAAGGCGATCGCTTTGTGAGCATGTTGTTACAGTCATTTCGATTGACTTTAAATGATTTCAAGTTAGGCACAACGTACCGATAGCAACAATTTGACAAACAAATAACACTCTATAGAAGCTCCAAAATTAGAACAATAGTAAAGTTACATCTTATAGGCAACTGTAACTATTTTTGATCGAAGCTTTCTTTGGGCAACAATCACAAGTAATTCATCAATTATTTAACCTGACAAATGTTAGTTTTATAGCTTTTTCGGGAATGATAATTTTATTCCACACCAATTAACATTGGTTTGCGCTTGCAATAGTCCAAAAAGCTCATGCCATCAAAAACTTATCAATCAAATCAATTAAATTCTATTCTTGATTCCCTGTTTCAAAGGAAGGGCAGGGGAATTTTAAATTTAAAAACCAAAGTCCCTTCTTGGCAAAACCAACGTTCTTGTGTTTTAGCTTTATATAATGGGGCATTAGTCTATGGCGGTATTCAAATTCCTAGTAGCGAGGAATTTTGTAGAAAGCTAGGGCAGGCATTAAAACCCGATCTTATTGAAGCTGCCCTATCAGTAGCTAATGAAAAGGTCAATAACCCAGAATCATTCCGAGAGCTTCTGGAGTTATTGACTAAAATGAGAGTTTTTACTTGGCAAGAAGTAGAAGCTTTAATGACCAACAAAATCGTCTTGACTTTAGAAAAATTCTTGTCCTATCCAGGGGAAGCCCAGTGGCAGGCAACTAATAGTATCGATCTTAGTTATGGCAAAGATGGTCATGGTTTAAATTGGTCAAATATCCAACGGGAATTAGAGCAGCGTCAGCATCAATGGCAAAGTTTTGCCCCCAAAATTCCTAGCATGGATGCTATTCCTGTGGTCACTCCCCAACAACTTGCGCTAATCGACAATCACCAGGTTAGAGATCACTTTAGAAAATCAGTAGACGGCAAAAAAACCCTGATAGATATTGCCGAAAAAATCGGCAAAGATCCCCTAAAAGTGTCCAAAAACTACTTTAACTGGGTAAATAACGGCTGGGTAAGTTTTGAGACAACCCCTCAGGCAAGCCAAGCCATCAGTCAAGTAAAAGCTAAAATTTCGGCGAACATAGCTGCAATTCACGATCACGAAAAAGTTGGTGTGAGAAATGCAGCTCCTGTATCTACTCAATCCCCAAGTAATTCAAACTTGCCCATAGTGTTATCTGTGGATGATAGTCCAATCATTCAAATTTCGATTAAACGAGCCTTGCAGGAACACTACAACGTCTTATTAGCAAACAATGCAGCCAAAGCTCTCGATATTCTCAATCAGAACTCAGTCAAGCTACTATTACTAGACTTAACTATGCCCGATGTGGATGGCTTAGAGTTTTGTCAGTCAATTCGCCAAATTTCTAAGTTTCGAGACTTGCCGATTGTGATGGTAACGGCGCGGGATGGTTTAGTAAACAAGATGAAAGGACATATTGCTGGTACGAGTAAATATCTTACCAAGCCGTTTAAGCCAGAGGAACTAAGAGAAATTGTTCGTCAATTAATAGCTAAATAAAAATTGAGAAACCAATTATGGCAATTAAGCCCTATTTAATTTTTAGCCTACACGATACGCGATATGCGATCGCAGCTAAACTGGTGAGAGAAATATTTTTATTACCCGAACTAAAGCCCGTAGCCGAAGCACCAGGCGATATTGTTGGATTGCTTAATTTGCACTCTAAATTTGTGCCAGCAATGCACCTAGATCTGCGTTTTGGACACAAATTCGATCGCTGTCGTCTAACCGATAGCGTCATTGTAGTCGAGTCTAGAGATTTACAGGTGGGGGTAATTGTTCATCAGGTTGAGACTGTTGTTGATATCGACGATCGCTATATTCAAGCAGATTTAGATTTATCCTACGGACGAGACAGAATTGAGCGGGCTTTTGTCCAGGGGGCGATCGATCTCGATGACGAGATTATTATCCTGCTCGACGTAGATAATCTGGTACGTCATCCCGATGCTTTGGAAGCATTAGTCGAATCCGAGCCAGAAACCACGGATAACTTTTATGCTCAATATTTTGCCGATGCCACCGCCAACGCCAAAGCAATTCTCCATCAACGTGCTGCCAACCTCAAGGAAACTACAGATGATGCCGAAGCTACAGAATTAATCTCTGTTGCCGTAGTTAGCATCAACGGCAGTTATTTTGGTTTAGATTTGGATGCAGTTAGGGAATTTATCAAAATCGAGCGAGTTACGACCATTCCTTGCTGTCCCAGTCATATTGTCGGCAACATGAACCTGCGGGGAGAAGTTTTAACTCTGGTAGATATTTGTCAATCTTTAAATTTAACCATAGCCAAACGTCAACGACCTACCAAAGCAGTAGTTATTGAAGTCGATGACATCGTCGGGGGAATTGTCGTAGAGGAAGTATTTGACGTAGTTGAACTCCGTCGTGAAGAACTCAAACCCGTTCCCGTAGCGATGAATCCTAAGACCGCTGCCTATCTCAAAGGTATGGCAGATTATCAAGGTCAGTCATTAAACATCATTGACTTAGCTAAACTACTCCAACAAGGACAAATGACGGTAGAACTTTCAGCGTAATCCAGATATTTATTCACTAAATTAATTTACAGGTAAAAATATTATGAAAATCGGAACTCAGTTAATCGCAGGGGCGATCGGAATTGGTACTATTGTGGTCGCTAACTCTGGCGTTATTTTCTTCCTATCAAATGAAAACGATACTAGAGGGATTAACTTTGCTGGTGCGGTTCGGGGGGGAACCCAAAGGGCGGTCAAACTCGAACTGGTAAACAAACCCGACGAGCAGTTGATTGACCAAATTGACCGAATCATTGAAGGTTTGATTAACGGTAGCGAAGAATTTAACCTAGAAAGGTCGAGTCATCCCGACTTTATCGAACAAATGCAGGAGGTTCAAGGCAAATGGAACGAGCTAAGAGCTGTGATAGTTCGGTATCGTAACAATCCTACAGAAAGCAACCAAAGTTTGTTGACAGAGCGAAGCGAAGAATTATTTGGCTTAGCCAACGAAGCGGTAGAAGAAGTCGAATTATATGCCGAAGAGAATCTACGCCGATTAAAAATAATCGAGCTGTTTGTGGCGGTCATTGGTATATCAATCGTAGCTGCGATCCTTGCTGGTGCGCTGCGAATCAACAATACCTTAAACCAATTTACTAGTAATATTGCCCAATCTTCCGATGATATTGCTTCTAAGGTGGAAAACCAAGAGAAGGTAGCTAACGAACAGTCGAGTTCTGTCAGCCAAACTACTTCTACAGTGGATTTATTAGGAGAAACTTCTCGTCGTTCGGCGGTTCAGGCAGAAGAATCAGCAAAAAGTGCCAGTCAAGCCCTGTCTCTAGCAGAAACTGGAGCGCAAACGGTAGAGCAAACCAGGGTCGGTATGGAAAGCCTTAAAGAAAGGGTTAGAGAAATTGCCGAACAAATTATTAACCTTAGCGAACAAACAGAACAAATTGCAGGGGTATCGGAACTGGTAGGGGACTTAGCGAATCAAACCAACATGCTGGCTCTAAACGCAGCGGTTGAGGCTGCTCGTGCTGGAGAATACGGTAAAGGTTTTGGGGTAGTTGCTGGTGAGATTCGGAAACTGGCGGATCAAAGTCGTAAATCTGCTGACAAGATTAACAACCTAGTAACAGATGTCCAGGCAGCGATGAACAGTGCGGTTATGGTAACGGACGAAGGTAAGAAAACCGCCGAGTCTAGTATTGAGTTGGCATTGATACCGCGGAGTCCTTTATTGGGGTGAAAGATGCGGTCAACAGCGTGTTTGCCAATACTTCAGAAATTTCCAGCACAGCAAAACAACAGGCGGTAGGGATTCAGGAAATTTTGGCTGCGGTTAATGCCCTCAACTTAGGAGCGATGGATACCGCTGCTGATATGCAAGATGTTAAAAGTTCTACCATTCAACTGAAAAAATCTACTGAAGAACTAAAAGCAATTATTTAATTTGAAGCCAAAAGCTATAAGCTCTAAGCTTTCTGTGTTGGAGTTTCCATAGCCAATGACTATTTTAAAAGGATTTCTTAAATAGCAAAACTATGATCATTGAAGACGAAGAGCTAAGAGAGCTTTATAAAACCTCCAGCAGCGAACACCTGCAAAAGCTAGAAACCGATCTAATGATCTTGGAGAAAAATCCCCAGGATACGGCAGCAATTGAGGAGTTTTTGCGGGAAGCACACACCCTAAAAGGGGATTCTCGAATGCTGGGCTTAGATGATATTGAAATGCTGGTGCATCATCTAGAAGACTGTGTTGAGCAAATCAAAGCGGGACACGGCGCAATAACCCCCGAATTGTGCGATCGCCTGTACCAAGGCATTGATGCGATCGATCGCCTTTCCCACCAAGCAATTACTGGAGAAGCAGCAGAGGTTAATACTGTTGAAGTGTTGGCGTTACTGATGGGGGTAGGACAAGATCCCAAGCCTGCTACTAATTCGGAAGCAGATTTGTTTGGTGATGATGATTTCTTTGGTAGTAGTTCCGACGGGGAAGCGGATCTGTTTGATGACGATGCCGACGCTTCACCGCCATCTAGCTTGGAAGCAGATTTGTTTGATGATGATCAAGACACTATTGCAACAGCACCAGTAGTTGCCAACGTAGCTGCATCCCAGAGCAAAATCAAAACTCCTGAAGTCAGTAAAGACTATAAAATTGATACGATTCGGGTAGAGCCACAAAAGCTAGATACCCTGATGACTCAGGCGAGTGAGTTGGCGGTTACCAAGCTGCGAATTTCCCAGCAGATGACGGAAATAAACGAAATATTGGCTCTGTGGTCGGGTTGGGACAAGTATGGCTCAATCGATCGCCAGATTTTTACCGAAATAGAGCATAAACTCACTCCAGAACAATTTCAGCCTCTAAAATATTTTCTTGATAATAGCCAACAGCAGATCGAGACTCTTGGTAATCTTGCCAACAATCTAAAAGCCAGAGCGGATGAAGATATTGCTAGCTTAAATATTATTAGCGATCGCCTAGAATCGGGAATTCAGGGTTTAAGACAGTTACCCCTATCTACGGTATTTAATATCTATCCTCGTATGGTGCGGGATCTAGCCAGACAACAGGGCAAAGAAATTGAATTGGTAATCGAAGGTGGAGACACTAAAGCCGACAAACGGATTTTAGAAGAAATCAAAGACCCCCTGCTGCATTTAATTCGTAATGCGATCGACCATGGGATTGAAACTCCAGCCGAAAGAATTAGTCAGGGTAAACCACAAACCGCCACCTTGATCCTACGGGGTTATCAAATTGGTGGCAGTATTGGTATTGAGATTAGCGATGATGGCAGAGGTTTAAATCTAGACAGCATCCAACACACCGCAATCAGACGCAAGGTACGTACTGAAGCGGAATTAGCTGCCATGAGTGAGTCCGAGATTCAGTCATTAATCTTTGCTTCGGGATTTTCTACCCGCACTGAGGTTACCGAGCTTTCGGGCAGGGGAGTAGGTTTAGATGTAGTTCGAGCCAACGTGGAACGGCTTAAAGGTTCAATTGAGGTAACTTCTACTCCTGGTAATGGCTGTAAGTTTCAGGTTCGCCTCAACACTAGCTTGGCGACTACCAAAGTTTTAATTGTAGATCTAGACCGCACTCTTTATGCCCTGCCTCTAGAATTTATCCAAACTATGATTACTATCTCATCGAGGGATATTTATGAGATAGAGAATAATTCAACTATTACCTTTGAAGATCGACCTCTATCCATAGCTTGGCTGAGTAAATTGCTTCAGTTACCTACCCCAGATAACTACACTCAAGGTAGAAATAATCTTGCCTGTATTATTCTTCAAGTCGGCAGCGAATCTTTTGGCGTAATTGTCGATGACTTGGTAGACCAACAGGACGTAGTTCTCAAACCCCAAAGTAAATTACTCAAGCGTGTTCCCAACATTACTGGAGCGACTATTTTGGGTAGTGGTTCGGTATGTATGATTCTCAATCCCGCCGATCTGCTGCATTCAATCAGAAATGGCAGCTGGCAAAACGTAGCTCGTTCAGTGGAATCAGCCACGGTCAAAAACAAACTATTGCTGGTAGAAGACTCAATTATCATCCGTACCCAAATGCAGCGTCTATTAAAAGGTGCTGGTTACGATGTTACCGTTGCCGAGGATGGTTTGCAAGGTCTATTAAAAGTCCAGACAGAGAATTTTGATATTATCCTGTCCGATGTGGAAATGCCTAACATGAGTGGTTTGGAAATGACTGCCAATATTCGTTCATACAGTCAATACGACCGCTTGCCCATCGTACTAATTACTACCCTAGCATCACCAGAAGATAAACGCCGTGGCGAGGAAGCGGGGGCGAACGCCTATTTAACCAAAGGTGATTTCGACCAGCAGCTTTTATTTGATACTCTCAAACGATTGGTTAATTCTCAATAAATATGCAGTTCAAACCAGTAACAATCGACTACTTCACTAGTGTGGGCGGAAAACCACCGTGAATTAATTTTTCTCTAACAACACAATTCAACACCTATAAAATCAATTTCTGTAAAAATTATGGCAATCAAAGTTCTACTAGTAGAAGATTCCGATGTAGCAATTAACATCTACGAAAAAATGCTCAACTCTTCTTCTCGTATCGAAGTAGTTGGCAAAGCTAAAAATGGTAAAGAAGGACTAGAGTTAGTTTCACAACTCAATCCTGACGTAATTTGCACCGACCTCCAAATGCCTCAGATGGACGGCTTGGAGTTTACTAAGCAGGTTATGGCACACTATCCTACGCCAATCTTAGTTCTAAGTAATGGCGTACAACAAACCGACGTGGACAATATTTATGAAGTGATGAAAGCTGGAGCGGTAGACGTGATGGCAAAACCACAAACTGCTATGGGTGGTAGTTCTGAATCGATGCAGAACGAACTGATAGTAAAAATTAGGGTTTTGGCAACCAAAAAAGTTTCCGCTATTCCTCTAAGTTAGTCTAGGCATAGATTATCCAATATTCAAGTTTTTCAGTTTTCTCCTCCAAAAATCAAAACATAAATCAAACACAAAAAATTATCATGGCAATTAGAGTTTTATTAGTTGAAGATTCCGCTGTAGCAATGAACATCTATGAGAAGATGCTCAACTCCTCTCCTCATATTGAGGTAATTGGTAAAGCAGGCGACGGTAAACAAGGACTAGAGTTTGTTTCACAACTAAATCCTGACGTAATTTGTACCGACCTCCAGATGCCTCAGATGGACGGTTTGGAATTTACCAAACAAGTGATGGCGCATCATCCCACACCAATTTTAGTATTGAGCAACGCCGTGCAAAAGTCTGATATTGACAATATTTATGAAGTGATGAAAGCTGGGGCGGTAGACGTGATGGCAAAACCTCAAACAGCCATGGGAGGAAGCAGCGAATCGATGCAGAATGAACTAGTAGTGAAAATTAGGGTTTTGGCAACTAAGAAAGTCAAGGCAATTCCTTTGGGATAAGTAGGAAGTAGGAAGTCCTAAAGGATACAGCTTCGCCTATAGGAAGTAGGAAGTAACTAGTTGATTGGTTACTTTTCCTACTGCTATTCTCAACTTTACTAGACCGCAGATGCTCTGGCTTCGGCAGCTTCGTCAGGATGAATACCTAACCGAGTCAAGTTAAGGCGGTTTTTCTGGTCAAAGCCACGTATTTTGACGACAATCTCGTCTCCTACTGCCACCTCATCATCCACTTTGCCTACCCTACCCTCAGCTAACTGGGATATGTGAATCATGCCTTCTTTTCCTGGCAAAATCTCCACAAAAGCACCAATATCGATAATTCTGGTAACTTTGCCTAAATACACATCCCCTTCGTTTAGTTTACGAGTGATGTTGTAGACCATCTTCCGCGCCATGTCTGCTTTTTCTGCCTCCACCGCAGCGATGATTACTTTTCCATCATCTTCAATATCAATTTTTGCTCCCGTTTGCTCAGTAATTGCCTTAATTGTTTTACCTGAAGGACCGATTACCATCCCAATTAGATCGGGGTCGATATTCATGGTTAATAGTCTGGGGGCATAAGGAGATAGCTCTTCTCTCGGTTCGGCGATCGCCTTAAGCATTTCCTCTAAAATATAGATCCGCGCTGGTAAAGCTTGTTGGATGGCTTTAGAAATCACCTCCATGGACAGACCAGTAATTTTCATGTCCATCTGCAAGGCAGTAATCCCTTTATCAGTTCCTGCCACCTTGAAGTCCATGTCACCTAAAAAGTCTTCAATTCCCTGAATATCAGTGAGAATTCTGATTTCTTCTCCTTCTTTAATCAAGCCCATCGCTGCGCCACTGACGGGTTTAGCCAGAGGAACTCCTGCATCCATCAAGGAAAGAGTCGAGCCACATACCGAACCCATGGAGGTCGAACCGTTGGAAGACAGGACTTCGGAAACTACCCGTAATACATAAGGAAAATCTTCCGTACTAGGCAACACGGGAATTAAAGCCCTTTCCGCTAGCGCGCCGTGACCAATTTCTCTACGTCCAGGCGATCGCATAGGGCGAGTTTCACCTACAGAATAGGGAGGAAAGTTGTAGTGATGCAGATAGCGTTTTTCATCTTGAATATTAAGGTCGTCTCTCGTATCCTGAGCATCTCCTGATGTCCCTAAGGTGGCGATGGAAAGTACCTGGGTCAAACCTCTTCTAAATAAACCACTACCATGAACGCGATTGGGCAAAACGCCAACACGGGAAGAAATTGGTCTTACCTGGTCTAACTTGCGACCATCTACTCTGATACCTTCTTCGAGGATTTGATTCCGCATCAGTTTTTTGGTCAGGCTTTTAAAAGCTTTGCCCACTGCTTTGGAGTCTTCAGCAGTAGCCACGGCGATCGGGTCGTCTTCTGGAAGTTCGGCAATTACATCTTCAATCTTGGTCTTCTTAATCTCATCTAAGGCTTCATCCCGACTCTTTTTATCGAGATCGTATTGCGAAAGAATTTGCTTAATATCTTCGGTAACGCGATCGCTGATAAAGGCGTTGACACTCTCATCTTCTTCTAGAGGTTGAGGGGTCACTATCTCAATCTCCAGTTCCTTAATCAATTCGCGCTGAGCTTGAATCAACTCTTGAATTGCTTCGTAGGCAAAATCAATCGCCTCAATCATATCCTGTTCTGGTAATTGATTTGCTCCAGCTTCCACCATGACAATCCCGTCGGGACTACCTGCTACAACAACATCCAGGTCTCCTTTTTTGATCTCTCTATAGGTGGGGTTAAGAATAAAATCATCCCCGACTAAACCTACTCTGACCGCAGCCATCGGACCATAAAAAGGTATTTCTGCCAGTAAAACTGCTACCGAAGCCCCCGTCACTGCCAAGACATCTGGTGGTACATCCTCATCCATGGATAAAGTTGTAGCAACTATCTGAATATCGTCTCGCAACCAGTTGGGAAATAGGGGACGGATCGGGCGATCGATTAATCTGCTAGTCAGGGTTGCTTTTTCTCCTGGTCTACCTTCCCTTCTAAAAAATCCTCCAGGGATGCGTCCTGCTGCATACTGCCGTTCTTCATAATCTACGGTTAAAGGTAAAAAATCAATGCCTTCTCTTCCTTTCGCCCTCGTAGCAGTAACTAAAACTGCCGTATCCCCTGACTGTACTAATACCGAACCGCCTGCCTGTGGTGCGAGCAAGCCTACTTTAAGTCGAATATCACGACCATCAAAGGATATTGACTTGTCAAATTCTTGCATCAACTATATTTTCCTTATTTTTTCGCTTCTTTTTCTCGTAGTTCGATCCTAGCACTATCTGAATTGTTAAATCCCTTAGCTACAAGAAGTATTGGGCTATAGTTTTGTATCTATTATTTAAGTTATTTGAAGCAATAGTTTTTTACCGATAGTTAATAGTGGCAAAATCCTGGCTTATTTGTTAAGCATTATTCTTTAGGCGAATCAAAACATTAATGCCTTGATTGCCTGAATTATTATTTTAAACACCTTTTACAGCTAGTAGATGAAGGCTTAAGTAAAGACAACACCATTTGGTTTACCCAAAACTCCTACTATCTGTTACTTGCTACTTACTACTTCCTACTTCCTACTTCCTACTTACTACCTAAGCCCCAAAGGATTCTCTTCGGTCTCGAAGCGGTATTAGTCAATTTGCTTCCATCCAGCTCGTTGCGGGTTAAAGCTGCGATCAAAAGTAGTATCTGAGTCGTAATACACTTCGTAGGAATATTCGGAGCCTAATTTAGCTCCTTTTAAGTTTGCTCCTGCAAAAACAGTATTAAATAAATAAGCTTCTCTTAAATCTGCTTCCTGTAGATTAGCCTTAGCAAAATTAGCCTCTTTTAAATGAGCTTCTCTTAAATTAGCCTGACACAAATTAGCTCTTTCAAAATTTGCCTTAGTCAAAATTGCCTTGACTAGATCTACCAAAGCTAAATTGGTTTGAATCAAGCTAGAATCGCTTAAGTTACAGCTATTTAAATTAGCTTCTCGGAGATTGGAACCATCTAGTTGAATTCCTTTGAGACTAACACCCATTAATGGGGCTTTGCTCAATTCCATGCGACGAAAGTTGGTTTTTCCTTTGGTGTATCTACTTATTATTTCATAGGGTTTGGCAAACGAAAAATTATTGGTGTTGTAAATATTAAAAATATTTGCCAGAAAAAAGTCTAAGGTAATTTGTTTGATATAGCCTCTTTCTACTGCCAGGCGATGAAATCTAGTTGGTTTTGACTGCTGTTGTTGCTCTCGCAATAATTGAGCAATTTGCTGTTCGTCTAGTAGCCCCGAACAGCGGAGATAATATACCAGAGGTTTTTTTTGCTTCTGCTTGATTAGGGTTGACCACTGTTCGGCAAAAAAATCGGCGGTTTGTTGCTTAATCCAGCGATGAGAAGCTAGAATTTCACCAATTTTCGAGCTGCTGTTGAGCTGTTCTTGTAAAGCAAACTCTATTTGGCTAGGTGAAATTAATCCTGCCTCAATTAAAATTTCTCCTAAAGGCTTATTTTTTTTAAAATTCAACTGTTCATTACTGCTAGGGGAATCGTACATTGAGTTACTAAAAACAAGCGTAAAAAATTTATACCTATTGAAAATGTCTCATATATTATAACAACTAGACATCAATATTTTAGTTGGCTATTTTTTAGGTGAAACTACTCAAGCGATGTAGTAAATTAATAAATAATCATGGCAGTTGAGACATAGCAATATTTCTCAATTTGATATATTTGTTAAGCATATTGACTAAGTATGTATCAGTTTTTTATTTCCTTTGCTATACGCTTTTTGTATTTTTGGCAACGTTATTCTAAACATTGCATTAACAAGCTTTAGCTTTACTGATAGTTTAGTTACAATTTAGTCTGGTAAAATTACTTAGTAACAATTGACGATCAACTATCGAGAGCAAATTGCAAATTAATTCAATTCATCCCTGGGTCAAGTCTGTAGCCGAAGCTAAAGAAATTCAACAGCAATTAAGCAACAAAGTAGTCGCTTCCGACTGTTTGGGGGAGGTGAAATATGTAGCGGGGGTTGATATTGGTTTTGAGGACAACTATGCAATTTCTAAAGCAGCAGTAGCAGTATTGAGTTATCCAAAATTAGAGTTGGTTGAAACAGCGATCGCCCGTATTCCTACTGCTTTTCCCTATGTACCTGGATATCTCTCGTTTCGAGAAATCCCCGCAATTTTGGCAGCTTTACCCCAGTTGAAGATTACTCCAGATTTGATTTTATGTGATGGTCAGGGTTTAGCTCATCCGCGTCGTCTGGGATTAGCCTGTCATTTGGGAGTATTGCTAGATCTGCCTACTATTGGGGTGGCCAAGTCTTTGTTAATTGGTAAACATGAAGAAGTTCCCTTAGAAAAGGGAAATTGGCAACCTTTATTAGATAAGGATGAAACTATTGGAGTTGTCTTGCGATCGCGCACTAAGGTCAAGCCAATCTATGTCTCCATCGGACATAAAATCAGTTTGCCGACGGCGATCGACTATGTAATGGGCTGTCTGACTAAATATCGTCTCCCAGAAACAACTAGATGGGCAGATAAATTAGCCTCAAGCAAAAAATAACTGCGACTATAAAATCAAAAATCAAAAGCTTTTGTTAAGATAATCAAAAACTTTAAGATGAAATATTACGTTGTTTACGATAGCAAATGCAACCTCTGTACTACTTTTGCCAAATTGCTCAAACAATTTGATCGCGAAGCAATGTTTGACTATATTCCGATGCAGGATGAATCTGCCTTAGCAAAATTTGGCATTACTCCCACAGGTTGCGAAGCGGGAATGATTTTGATTAATGCAGAACAACCCAACAAAAGATGGCAAGGTAGTGATGCAGCCGAAGAAATTGCTCGTTTGTTGCCTTTGGGAGAACCGTTTATTGCTGCTTACCGTGCTATTCCAGGGATGAAATGGTTGGGCGATCGCAGTTACGAACAAATACGCGATAATCGTTATCAGTGGTTTGGTGAAAGAAAAGAATCCGAGCCGATCTAAATAACTGATGTTACGGACTAATTGTATGATTCCCAAACAATTTATTGGTTCAGAAGCACAGGCTACTTATGAACAGGCTAAAGTAGTCATTCTGCCTATTCCTTACGAAAAAACCACTACCTATCGTAAAGGGTGTCAGCATGGATCGACAGCGATTATTCTGGCTTCAGACCAGCTAGAAGCCTACGATATTGAGCTAGAGCAAGAAATATGTCAGGAAACGGCAATTTTTACTGTTGAAGCGATCGCCGACACCAGAACTAATCCCGCTTTGACCCCAGAAGCGATGTTGGAAATTACTACGTCTAGGGTATCAAAACTAATTGCCGATGGTAAATTTGTTATCGCTTTGGGGGGAGAACATAGCATTACCGCAGGAGTAGTTAGAGCCTATCAGCAAGCGTTGAATCAGCCATTTACAGTAATTCAGATCGATGCTCACGGGGATCTGCGCCATAGTTATGAAGGCTCTATTTACAATCATGCTTGCGTGATGCGCCGAGTGTTAGAGATGGACTTGCCGACTCTTGGGGTAGGCATTCGGAGTATTTGTTTGGAAGAAGCAGAGTTAATTAAGCAGCAGCAAATTCCCGTAATTTGGGCAAAAGATATTTATCGAGACTCAAACTGGATCGACAAAGCGATCGCACTGATTAAGACTAAACAAGTATTTATTACTATCGATCTAGATGGATTAGACCCTAGTTTATTGCCTGGGGTGGGAACTCCCGAACCTGGAGGATTAAACTGGTACGCCTTAACTAAATTTTTACGCGCAGTATTTACTAATTTTCAGGTGATCGGTTGCGACGTGATGGAATTAGCACCAGCATCAGACTCAGTTGTCTCAGAATTTACCGCTGCCAAATTAGTTTATAAGTTGATTGGCTACTCTCAACAACGTTACTATAGCCGTACAAAGTTATGTTAGGACAAGTTTATTTTATTGCTCGTAAGTAATAAGTGTTAAACACGTAAGTCCATATTGCTTGACGGTGCAGTTAGAGAATGTCCTAACCAAAGTGCGTAGAACTATAGGATTATGAGGCTTTGCCTTTCAAACTTGAAAGACTATATTGTGTCGTAACGCTGTGGTGGTGCGGTTTTTTAGATCTTACTCACACTCAGATCCAAATTAAAATTGATAAAATTGGGTGTTTATAGAAGAATTATTGCTCTTCTATGTTGAGGAAAACTTATTATTATAGGAAATAGTATTAATGAACACCATAGGTAATTACGCTCCCGATTTTGAAATTCCAGGTATCGATCGGGAAGTTTATCATTTGGGTAGTTATCGCCGAAAATTCAAAGCGATCGCCGTAGTCTTTATGAGCAAAGATAGCCCCGAAGTCTCTCAATATACCGAACGTCTCAAAAATATTCAGGCTGAATTTAATGCTCAAGGCTTTACCGTGATGGGAATAGATTCAAATTATCGTACTGAACCTATTGCTGACAGCATCGAAGCAATGAAAAAATATGCTGAGGAAACAGAGCTTAATTTTCCTTATTTACGCGATCCTACTCAAGATGTCGCTAAATCTTTCAAAGCCAAAGTTGAGCCTACTGCTTATTTACTAGATAGTGACGCAGTAATTCGCTATCAAGGCAGAATTGATGATTGTGCCGAATCAATAGAACAGGTTAAAAAACATTATCTTCGCGATAGTGTCTTGGCAATGCTTAACGGGGGAACAATTTCTCAAGATTACGTTAAACCTGTGGGAACCAACATCAAATGGAGAGTTCGATAGTTAATACCTCAACAACGATCAATTTGATGACAAAGTGCAGAAAACTGCTATGTTATGGGGAGGTGAACAGTACCCAATCGTTTGATTCATTCTCGAATGGAACAGGGACTACGTTTACTTCGTAATAACATGAAAGATCGAGGTTTACTTTTCTAGGAATGAGTTACCAGAGGGTTTTATTAAAACTAAGTGGCGAAGCCTTGATGGGCAACTTGGGCTACGGCATCGATCCTGCGGTAGTTGCCGAGATTGCTCGTGAAGTAGCAGACGTGGTAAAAAGCGGAGTGCAGATCGCCATTGTTGTTGGTGGTGGAAACATTTTTCGCGGAATGAAAGCCTCTGCTGCGGGTATGGATCGGGCAACTGCTGATTACATTGGCATGATTGCTACAGTCATGAATGCCATGACTTTACAAGATGCTTTGGAAAGAATTGGTATTCCCAATCGATTGCAAACTGCAATTTCGATGCAGGAGGTAGCAGAACCATATATTCGCCGTCGTGCTATTCGCCATTTAGAAAAAGGTCGAGTAGTTATCTTTGGTGCAGGTTCGGGAAATCCCTTTTTTACTACTGATACTACCGCTGCTTTGAGGGCTGCGGAAATTGATGCGGAGATTATTTTTAAAGCTACCAAAGTTGATGGAATTTACGATTGCGATCCTCAAAAAAATCCTGATGCTCATCGCTATCAAAGTTTGACCTACAATCATGTTCTGACCAATGATTTGAGAGTAATGGACAGTACGGCGATCGCTTTATGTAAAGAAAATGATATACCTATCTTAGTTTTCGATCTTTCTGTTAGCAATAATATTATGCGTGCTACTAAAGGCGAACCTGTTGGCACTATTGTAGGAGGAAATTGTGAAGTTATCTGATGTAAAAGAACGTATGCAAAAGACCGTTGAGGCGACTCAAAGGTCTTTCAACACCATTCGGACAGGAAGAGCAAGTACTTCTTTGTTAGACCGTGTAATGGTGGATTATTATGGCTCAGACACCCCCCTAAAATCATTGGCTAATCTGAGTACCCCCGACGCTACGACAATTATGATTCAGCCCTACGATAAAGGAAGCATGGGTCAGATTGAAAAGGCAATTTCCATGTCTGATATTGGCTTGACTCCCAACAATGACGGAAATTTGATTAGGCTAAATATTCCTCCTTTAACTAAAGAGCGTCGCCAAGAACTAGTCAAAACAGCAGGTAAACTAGGCGAGGAAGGTAAGGTGGGTATTCGCAATATTCGGCGTGATGCGATCGAAGAGATCCGAAAACAAGAAAAAAACAGCGAGATTTCTGAAGATGAGTCTAGAGATTTACAAGACGAAATTCAAAGCATTACAGATAATTTTAATCGCAAAATCGATGAATTGTTGGCTGTAAAAGAAAAAGACATTATGACTGTATAAAAATTAAATTTTAACTTACATAAAAATAGCACTATATTTTGACAGTGTTATCGCCTTTCTTAAATTGGTAAGGTACAACTAATACTAAATCCTGTTCATATAAGTTACTTTAAAAAAGCCCCCTATATGCGGAGCGGTATCCTTTAGGAAATCCCACCGCGCATTCCCAAGCGCGTAAAACGCACGCGGGGTCGCTCTCCAATTCTGGGGGACTTGAAGAACGGCGATCTTGAACTTCATCAATCGGATTTGGTATAACAACTGCTATAGTTTTCAAATTGCGGTTATTACCCGTAAGAACGCTGGTCAAATAAATTCTTGGTAATTCGGTCGTCTATGACCGATATTTTTTTGGTCTTTTGTTTATTAAAGTTTTCTCCATAGGCAAGACTGGTCAAAAATTCTCTATCATCATATAGGGAGTAATTTTTACCTATGAGTGCATCGACAGAGATTAGACCACTACTAAAACAACCAGAACGCCTAGAAGCCCGTCTCAAAGAGATTCCCCCCGAACCTGGAGTCTACTTCATGCGGAGTAGTAATGGAGATATTTTATATATCGGAAAGTCCAAGAAATTGCGATCGCGGGTTCGTTCCTATTTTCGCGACTCTCAAAAACTGAGCGATCGCATTGCCATGATGGTGCGTCAGGTAATGGAAATTGAGTTTATCGTTACCGACACCGAAGCAGAAGCTTTAGCTTTAGAAGCTAATTTAATCAAAAAACACCAGCCTTACTACAACGTACTGCTTAAAGACGACAAAAAATATCCCTACGTGTGTATTACCTGGTCGGAAGACTACCCTCGGATCTTTATTACCCGTAAACGTCGGGCAAAAAATAAACGCGATCGCTACTATGGTCCTTACGTAGATACTCGCCTGCTGCGCTACACCTTACATATAATTAAGCGGGTTTTTCCCCTGCGTCAGCGTCGCCAACCCCTATTTAAAGACCGCCCCTGTCTCAACTACGATCTGGGCAAATGTCCTGGGGTCTGCCAGTCAATGATTACTCCCGAAGATTACAAAAAAATCGTGCAAAAAGTGGCGATGGTATTCCAGGGAAGGAGTGACGAACTGGTAGGCACTCTCAAAACCCAGATGGAGAAAGCAGTAGAAAGATTGGACTTTGAGAAAGCTGCCAAGTATCGCGACCAGATCAAAGCCTTATATAATCTCAATGCGGATCAAAAAGTGTCCCTCCCCGACGACACCGTCTCCCGCGATGCGATCGCTTTGGCTGCGGACGACAAACATTGCTGCATTCA
This sequence comes from Pleurocapsales cyanobacterium LEGE 10410, assembly GCA_015207195.1. Classification (GTDB taxonomy): domain Bacteria; phylum Cyanobacteriota; class Cyanobacteriia; order Cyanobacteriales; family Xenococcaceae; genus Waterburya. The sequence continues at coordinate 5,612 of JADEXJ010000007.1, read as the reverse complement.
ATTATTCCAAATCCGTGCGGGTAAACTAGTAGGACGTTTGGGCTTTTTTGCCGATGCTAAATCTGGTACGCCTGGGGCAATTTTACAGCGAGTACTAGAAGAACATTACGCCACCGTTGAGGCGGTAGAAATCCCCACAGAGATTATAGTACAGCACGAACTACCCGAAGGAGACATCCTAACCGAATGGCTGAGTGATAAAAAAGCCAGAAAAGTTAGCCTAATCAATCCTCAAAGACAGATCAAAGCCGAACTAATCGAAATGGTCGAACGCAACGCTAACTACGAACTCGAACGAACACAACGAGTAAGCGATCGCAACACCGAAGCTTTACAAGATTTAGCCACCATTCTCGATTTACCCGAACTACCCAAACGCATCGAAGGCTATGACATCTCCCACATCCAAGGTTCAAACGCCGTAGCTTCCCAGGTAGTCTTTGTCGATGGTGTCCCCGCCAAACAGCACTACCGTCATTACAAAATCAAAAATCCCGATATCAAAATAGGGCGTTCTGATGATTTTGCTAGCATGGCGGAGGTGATTAGCCGTCGCTTCCGCAAGTATAAACGAGCAGACGGCGAAAACACGACTTGGGACTTCAAGGGCGAACCAGATTTTCCCGATCTGCTGATGATTGATGGGGGCAAAGGACAACTATCTTCGGTAGTCAAGGCACTACAAGACATGAATCTATTAGAGGTAGTCAAGGTAGTTAGCTTGGCAAAAAAAAGAGAAGAAATCTTTTTACCAGGAGAATCTAATCCTTTAGACACCGACTCCGAACAACCAGGAGTCCAGTTACTAAGAAGAGTACGAGACGAATCTCACCGTTTTGCCGTTAGCTTCCACCGTCAACAGCGACTAAAAAGCAGCAGGCGATCGCGTCTGGCAGAAATTCCAGGTTTAGGATTCAATCGTCAAAAACAACTCCTAGCTCATTTTCACTCCATTGACTATATTCGTGAAGCGTCCGTAGCCAAGCTAACCGAAGCCCCTGGTATCGGTAGAAGTTTAGCCCAAGAAATCTACAACTATTTCCATCCAAATTAAAATTCAACTAACGATGCCACGCCCAAAAACCATCTGCGTTCATCTTACAAATTCTGGTGGCGTGTCAAGTTTAAAATAGTGTAACAAACTATCGCGAAGAACAAAAACTATCTGTGTTCATCTGTGGAGTTTTTCCATCACTCACTGACATTACGCATAATAACGAGAAATCAACGATTTAATAAGGTAAGCAAACAGATCGATCAATCCTTTTTCCTTGCTGGTTGACAAACTAGCCAATAGACACAATGTACAGTTTCTATCCGATATAACTATAAAATCAAAAAACAGCCATGCTCATTTTGATAGAAAAATATCAATGACTCATTCTCAAGATGTAACCACCCTTGCCCGCTGGATGGCATCGGACTTTAGTAACCAGGCGCAAGCCTACGCTAACCCACCATTCTTTGCTCATATTCGCGTTTGTATGCGTCCTTTGCCCGACGATTTACTAGATGGTATCAGCTTATTTCTCGAACAGGCTTATGACTTTATGCTGAACCAGCCCTATCGCCTGCGGGTAATTAGACTAAGCGTGGTAGACGATCGCATTGAATTGGAAAACTATAAGGTAAAAGAACAAGAAAAATTTTATGGTGCATCGCGCAACTTAGAATTATTAGATACTCTCACGCCCGATCTAATTGAAAAAATGCAGGGTTGCGATATGGATGTCACCTGGACGGGTAATAGTTTCCAAGGTCAAATCAAGCCAGGAAAAGCCTGTATTGTTGAACGCAAAGGGAAAATAACTTATTTAGATAATAGTTTTGAAATTACCAACGACAAACTAACTAGTTACGATCGCGGACGGGATCCTGAAACAGATGAACTAATCTGGGGCTCGATCGCTGGACCATTTGAGTTTACACCCGTCAAGAGTTTTGCTGAGGAGGTAACTCTCGCCCCAGATCAAAGCCCGTCGTAGGTTTATCTTGGTCAGACTGATAAACTGTTCTTGAACTACATTAAACTCAGGAACAGTCAACATCTTGCCAGAACTACCAGAAGTAGAAACAGTCCGACGAGGATTAAATCAACTAACGCTTCAACAGCCAATTCAAGGTGGAGAAGTTTTATTAGCCAGGACTCTTGCTTATCCTGCTGATATCGAACAATTTTGGCAGGGGGTTACGGGAAAGGCGATCGCCTGTTGGCAAAGAAGGGGAAAATATCTTTTAGCCCAGTTAGAATCTCAATCTGGGGGGTGGTTGGGAGTACATCTACGCATGACAGGGCAATTACTGTGGCTATCGCAAGATTCTCCCCTCCAAAAACATACTCGTGTCCGTCTCTTCTTCGACAACAATCGGGAGTTGCGATTTGTCGATACTCGTACCTTTGGCAAATTTTGGTATGTTCCTCCCAAAACAGAAGTGCAGTCAATTATTACAGGATTACAAAAACTGGGTCCAGAACCTTTTGCTGCGGATTTTTCCACCGAATATTTTGCTCGAAAACTAAGCAATCGTCGTCGCCACATCAAAACGCTGCTGCTAGATCAAAGTATTGTGGCAGGCATTGGTAATATATACGCTGACGAAGCCCTGTTTAAAAGCCAAATTTTACCCGACACGATCGCAACGGACTTAACAGCAAAGCAAATAGCCGACTTGCATCAGGCAATTATCGATGTTTTACAAACTTCCATAGATCGGGGAGGTACTACCTTTAGCGATTTCCTCAACTTATTGGGTGTCAGCGGTAACTATGGCGATGCAGCTTTGGTTTATGGTAGAACAGGCGAACCCTGTCGCGTCTGTGGCACGCCGATTGAGAAGATCAAATTAGGCGGGCGATCGTCCCATTTTTGTCCTAGCTGCCAAAATTGAGTAGCAAGTAGATTACTTATTTTATTGCTTTCTATTTCCCCACCGCCCAATCTCCTCACCAAGGTAGAATATGCCAGCAATCTACTGGTTGTATTGGTTTAAATATGTATAGCTATTGAGACTGTTGTGATAGTTTTGCAGCAACCTGCGGGCTTCTTCTAAGGTGATACTTTGACTCTGTAAAGCCACCTCAGTACGTCGGCGCATCGTTTCCAACAAGTTTTCGCTGTTATACTGCACGTAGCTCAAAACTTCTTCGATCGTATCTCCCTGCACCACCGACTCTACCTGATAACCCGAAGAGGTAATTGTAATATGTACCACATTAGTATCGCCGAACAAATTGTGTAAGTTGCCCATGACCTCTTGATAAGCCCCGACTAAGAACATTCCCAGATAATAAGGAGATGGTTGCGAAGTATTTAGAGGGTGCAGTTCCAAAACGTTTTTAGTTTCTTTGCGATTGATAAACCGATCGATTTTGCCATCACTATCACAGGTAATATCGGCAAGAACTCCTTTAACCGTAGGCTTTTGGTGAAGACGATGAATCGGCATGATGGGAAATAGCTGATCGATCGCCCAAGCGTCGGGAACAGACTGAAAGATCGACAAGTTAACGTGATAGGTAGCTGCCATAATTTGCTGTAAATTGTCTAAGTCATTGGGAATATCATCACTATCATCAATCAGCGCGGAAATCTTATAACAACAAGCCCAATACAATTCTTCTGCTATGGCGCGATCGCTCAAGCTTAAATAACCGAAGTTAAACAAACTCAAAGCTTCCTGTTTAAATTGAATCGCATCATGGTAGCTTTCTTGGAGATTATGGCGATCGATTCCCTGATAAGTTTCCCAAAAGTTACGCACGATTAGAGGGGCATCTGGTGCTAATAACTGTAGGTTAAGAGAAGGTGCGCTGCTAGCAGCTAACACATCAAAAACTAATACGGATTGATGAGCAGCGATCGCTCTACCGCTTTCACTAACCAAAACGGGATGGGGTACATTCCCTTGATCGCAGGCATCTTTTACCTGTGCCACAATATCGTTGGCATAGTTTTGCATATTATAGTTTTTTGAAGCTTGAAAATTGGTTTTTGAACCAGCGTAGTCTATGCCTAACCCTCCCCCCACATCGAGATACTGCATTTTTGCGCCCAAAAGAACTAGCTGCACATAAATCTGACTGGCTTCGCGGATTGCATCTTTGATAACTCCAATGGCAGAAATTTGCGAACCGATATGAAAATGTAATAGTTGCAAACAATCTAGCCGATCTACTGTTTCTAGCTGACGCACTACCTGTAAGATTTCGGTAATAGTCAAACCGAACTTGGCGCGATCGCCTGTAGAATTCCCCCATCTGCCAGTTCCTTTGGTATCCAGCTTGGCACGCACTCCTAAAATTGGCTTGATCTTTAACTCTTGGGCGATCGCCAACACCAAATTTAATTCTTGAGGCTGTTCGATCACAATTATTGGTTTTTGCCCCAGCTTGGTGGCGAGTAGGGCGGTTTCAATATATTCACGATCTTTATAGCCATTGCAGATTAACAGAGGTTTGCTGTCCGTCTCAGATTTTAAACTAGCCAAGGCAATAATTAATTCTGGCTTAGAACCTGCTTCCAAACCAAACTGATAGGGTTTACCATGATCGACTATGGCTTCGATTAGATGGCGATTTTGATTGCATTTAATTGGAAAAACACCCTGATATCTTCCCCTGTAGCCGTAGCGGGCGATCGCTTGTTCCATACAGCTATGTAGCCTCGCCAGGCGATCGGCTAAAATGTCGGGAAACCGAATTAATAAGGGTAAATTGATGTTGCGTCTTTTGAGAGACTCTACCAACTCTGTTAAGTCTAAAGAATTTCTTCCCTGAAGTGAGACAGATACATTACCTGCTTTATTAATCCTAAAATAGGGTTCTCCCCAACCTTCAATATTGTATAGTTTAGTGCTGTCGGCGACTGTCCAACCATCTTGGTCAGCCGATGATTTGGCATCAATAACAGGTTGAGGCTGTTGCGGTTGAGGACTAGACTTAGACTGGCTATTGACCATTAACAATTAATTACAACACGATTTCCACAAATATTATAGTGATGTTTTGCCAATCAAAATGATAAATGGGCTAGCTATGATAGGTAGGATTTGTCTGGGATTTGTAAGATTGCTCGATGAACCTCGTTAATTTAGTGCGATCGCCTGTAGGGTGGGCAAAAGATCAATAGAATAAATATTATTTCAGAATTGGAATTATTGCCCACCAAAACAAGATTTATTAGTGCCTTTTTAATTTAAGTTAAACAATAATTTTAGATTTAGAGATGCGATCGCTTTGAGAGAAAATCGGCAGATTGAAGTGCGATCGCAACAGCAACTTCAAACTATAGTCGTTCTAATTAATTTCCGTATTCCCTAAGTTATTTGTCCTAAAGGTTACACTTCGTTATTCGAGGGACTAGGGATTGGAGACTAGGGATTAGTGTGAGCCAAAGGTAGTACATACTTTCGTATAGTTCTTATTTGGAATGATTATACTTTGGTATATTTGCTTAAATATATTCTGTTTATTTGTAATTTTACTTACTCCCTTCCCACTGTAAAATCAGGTAATACAGAGGAAGCGTAATGAATCAAACAAAAGCGTTAAAGAAACAGCCTTTTGATGCCGACAAGTGGCAGAAACTTTACTATCGTAATCAACAGCAGTA
>JADEXJ010000079.1 GCA_015207195.1 Pleurocapsales cyanobacterium LEGE 10410 | reverse complement strand
AAATGAATCATTTTGCTTTGCGGAGTCGTATTTACATACAAGCTTTGCAACACGCTATGCTTGAACTGCAATCTCTCAAAACTGCGTAATGTCAGTTAGAATTAGACCGAGTAATCGAACAAATTGTTCAGCGTCTAGATTGGGCAAAACGCAATGTCGCCCCGCCACATGGTAATGTACCCGTATTGCTAACTTATAATGCTGCGACCCTAATCTGGGATACTGTCTCCTCGGCTTTAAATGGTAAAAGGGTTCAAGAAAAATCATCTCCCTGAAGTCGTCGGCAACAACTGGTAGCTTCAGAATTGATTAGTCTCTCTCAACAACCAGACCGTCAGCCCCATGATTGTCCCTTCGATGACGAAGGAATGCCAACCCAGGAACTAAGTTTGATTAGTCGGGGAGTCTTGGAGCAATTTTATAGCGATCGCAGCACTGCCAGAGCATTAGGTTTGAAACCTACGGGAAACGGCTTTCGTCCTAGCTTAGATAGTTATCCCAGTCCTGCTTTAATAAATTTGATCGTTGCCCCAGGGAATAATTCCTTTTCCGAATTAGTCAGCAAACTAGACAACGGTATTATCGTCGATGGCATTCTGGGTAGTGGTGCAGATATCAGCGGTAACTTTTCGGTCAATGTAGACCTCGGTTATCGAGTCAAGCAGGGTAAAATAATCGGTCGAATCAAAGACACGGCGATCGCAGGTAACGTATATCAGATATTAAAACAGGTCATTGCTTTGGGGAATGATTCTACTTGGAATGGTTCTTGTTTGACACCCTCTATGATCGTTAACGGGATTTCGGTTGTCGGGTAAGATGAATTAGAATGACTATATATCTCGCCAAGGAATTACCAAAATCCTCGCTTACCGCTGGGCATAATCGTCATCCAGTTGGTCTTGACTTTTTCTAGTTGTTCTGGAGTTAAATTGGTATTACTCAAATTTGCTCCACAAAAATTAGCCCCCTTGAGTTTGACTTTCTTAAAATTGGCATAGCTTAAGTTTGCCCCACGCAAATCAATCCCCTCCAAATTAGAATACTTGAAAAAAGATTTGGTTAGATTAGCATTACGTAGCATAGCCTGACGCAAATCGCAGTTGCTAAAATCCGCTTTATTTAAGTCCGTTCCCTGTAAGTTGATTTTGACCAATTTAGAGTTATGAAATCTGATCTCGGACAAATCTGTCTTTTGTAAATCCTGCATACTCAAATCTCTCGAACCAAAATCTTTTCTCCCAGCTGAGTAAGCTTTTAATAGCTCCTCTGCCGAGAATTTGGTTGGTTTGGGCAGAGCTTTGGGAACCTTGTTGGTCACGGTAGATTTCTCTACGCTACTTCTCGAACTAATTCTGGTATTGCTTTTAGTAGACCGAGAAATAGAAGTGTTTCTGCCCCCTGCACGGCGAGAAGCATTAGATCTACCTCTAGTTCTAGAACTTGGCATACTACGGCGAGAAGATGAGATGCCAGTTCTCCTCGAAACAGAAGTATTTGACGTGTCCCCAACGGTAGGATAGAGCATACTTTCCGATAGGCTATCAGCATGATTTTCTAGATCCAACGCCTGTAATGCCTCTTCAGCAGTTTTGTAACGATTTTTAACTGCTACCTCCAGCATATTTGATAATATTTCCGCAAAACTATCGCTGATGTTGATGTTTTTGAACCAATCAATATCCCCCGTTATGGGGTCACAATCCATATTTTTTGGGGCTTTGCCCGTCATCAAATACATACAGGTAACGCCAAGAGCATAGACATCGCTAGCATAAACGGGACGCATTGCCAGTTGTTCGGGAGGAGCAAAGCCTGGTGTTCCTACGGCAAAAGCAGTCAAAGCCGTTTGTTCTGCCCCTCCGCCCCCTATGGTATTGACCTGATTTTTGACCACTCCAAAGTCAATCAGAACTAACTTATCGTCTATTTCTCGGCGAATGATATTGGCGGGTTTGATATCTCGGTGAATAACTTTTTGAGCGTGAATATCTCTTAAAATTATTAAAATTTCTTTCAGCACCTGTCTTGCCTTGGCTTCGTTTAAAACTCCCTGTTTTTTTACTTCTTGCTGGAGATTGTTGCCCTTGACAAATTCTTGAATTAAATAAAACTGTTTGCGATCTTCAAAATAATCTAGCAGCCTGGGTATTTGAGGATGATTCCCGACTCTGCCTAAAGTTTTTGCTTCTCGCTCAAATAACTCCCGCGCCATCGACAGGAAATTAGGATTATCCGTGTTGGGTCGTAACTGTTTGATTACACACAGAGGTTTGCCTGGAAGAGCCAGATCTGCTGCCAAAAAAGTAGCTCCAAAACCGCCTTTGCCCAGACCTTTCACTAAGTGATAGCGACCATGTAACAGCAGTTTTGACCCGCAAGCTTTGCATAACTTTGACTTGGGGTGATTAACAGGTTTAGGACAGGATGGATTTAGGCAATAGCTCATTCAAAATACCTATAAGGCTCTGTCTGAAATACGTTTTTAAGAGAGCGAATTCGCTCAATAGCTGGTTTTTGGGTTGAATATTATTCGTTTCCAGCTATTTCTACACCAGCATATCCTAAATTTTTGAAAATCAGTGTAAGAGCGACTATAGCCGTACAAAGTTTCGTTAGGACAGATTAGATATCTGCTCGGAAGTAGGAAGTAGGAAGTAGGAAGTAGGAAGTAGGAAGTAGGAAGTAGGAAGTAGGAATTTCCAAGAATGTCAAACACTTTAATACGTAATGCTATAGCTATTGATTGACCCACTGAATAATTGGCAGCGTTGATCAATTCGGGAAATGCTGACGAATTCATTTCTTTTTTCTTAAAGACTAAGCGATCGCTATTTCTCATCCTGACGGGAGAATTGTTTCATTTGGGTGCTTTAGTCAGATCTTTATCAAAGCTTCTCTAGTAATTTATGAAACTAAGACTGAAGATAAGAACTACAGGGATATTTTCTGTATAGTCATAGAAGGTATGTTTGATGATGCCGTATTTAAAGTCAGCAATTACTTTTGTTAGTTAAAGTAATCTAAGCCATGGATGTCGAAGCAGTAGTAATCTTGGTAGATCGAGAAGTTTATCGCTATACGAAAAATCATCTCAACGATTTACAACAGACTATTGTTGCGCTGGTTTGGCAGGGTCGCAAATATTGGGAAATTGCCGATGAATATGGCTGTACCGAAGGACACGCCAAGGATACAGGATCGCTGTTGTGGAAGTTATTATCTAAAGCCTGGGGTAAAAAGGTCACTAAGAGTAATTTTCGCAGTTTGCTCAAAAGGCAGCTGAAGTCGTTGACTAAGATCGAACAAACCATCACAGAACTCACTAGTACAGCCGTCGAGCTAGTTTCCTCAAATACCCTAAATACCAATTTTTTCGGCAGACAACAGGCGATCGCCACCCTGCAAAATTTAGCGAGTCGGGGAAACAAAATTATAGTTCTGCAAGGGGAAGGAGGAGTAGGCAAAACCACCCTGGCACGACATTTTTTGGCACAACAGGGTTTCGAGCTAATTTTAGAAGTCTTGATGGCGAAAGAAACCGCTAATATTGTTGCCGTGGCTAGCGTGGTGGAAGAATGGTTACAGCGAGATTTAAATGAGGATTCGGGCAAAGAATTTGGTGTGACCCTAGCAAGATTTAAAAGATATTTAGAGCAACATCGGGTAGGTATTTTGATTGATAATCTAGAACCTGCTCTAGACAATGACGGCAGATTTATTACTTCTCATCGTGACTATGTTGAACTACTGCGAATCTTAGCCAGTCCTCAAGTGCGGTCAACAACTATAGTTACCAGTCGCGATCGCCTGTGTGAAGCAGAGATCGATTTGACCCACTATCGTCTATCGGGGTTGGATTTGGCTGCTTGGCAAGGATATTTTGACGCACATCAAATTGAGACTAAACCTACAACGCTTGCGCCAATTCATCAAACCTACGGTGGAAACGCTAAAGCAATGGGGATTCTCTGCGGTATCATCCAGGAAGATTACCAGGGCGACATCAAACAATATTGGCAGGAAAATTGCCAAGATCCTCTGGTCAAAACAGACTTAAAAAACTTGGTCGCCAGTCAGTTCGCTCGTCTCCAGCGATTAGATCCCCAGGCTTATTTGCTGCTGTGTCGTTTGGGTTGCTATCGCTATCAGGATGCTGAAGTTTCTCTGCCAGGCTTATTGTGTCTGCTGTGGGACATCGAAAACAGTCAACGACGAATGATCGAGTCTTTACGCAATCGTTCTCTGTTAGAATTTGCTGGTGGTAGATACTGGCTACATCCCATGGTACGGGCAGAAGCTAGAGCGAGATTGCAGTCTTCGCCTCAAGAATGGGAGACAGCACACCGTCAAGTTGCCAATTTTTTTACCGCTAGGATCATTAGAATAGATAGTATTCAAGATGGTTTGACCGCTTTAGAGGCTTGTTATCACTATCTAGAGCTTAAAGATTATGCAGCAGCAGCCAGAGTTATTCTTCAGAGTCGAGAAAATCAGTGGGGGCAGTTTCTGACCTTGGGAACAACCCTTTATCGTCTGGGCATTGTTCAGCCATTATTAACGGCGATCGCTCGAATTATCGAACACACCGAACATCTGCGCCACCATAGCGAACTAAACAACATTTTGGGGGATCTTTATTGGACTACGGGAAAAGTTCATCAAGCGATCGCCTGTCAGCAACAAACTATTGTCACCAGCCAAAATTGTCGGCAACTAATTTCCCAAACCCCAGAAAATAAACACGATTTGTACTATTGGCGGATGCTAGAAGTAGATTCTCTGCTGAGTCTGGGTCTATATAACACCGATCTGTGGGAATTAGCTACAGCAGCGGATTTGTTTCAACAGGTAATCGATTTGGCTGACAATACCAAACACCATTCTTGGTCAGAGAAAGCAGCTTTGGGCTTGGCACTAGTCAATTCTCATGCCAATGCTTCTGATTCTCCCGCATATATTGTCTCAAGACTATACGAGCTAATTATCGATTTAGAAGATCAGATTTATAATACGGGACGTTTTGCTTATTTTATGCAAATCTTGGGACAAATATTGTTTAATCATCGACAAATTGAACCCGCAACAACGATCTGGCACAGAGCGATCGCCTTTTCTCAATCAGGTCACTACACCCAAATCAAAGCCAAGTCCCTAATCGGCTTGGGTAAAATCGAACGTCAACATAACTTCGATCGAGCTTATACTTATCATCAACAAGCAACAGAGTTACTGGATAAGATTGCTGCCAAATGCGACCTGGCAGAGGCTTATTTTCAGTGGGGTATCACCTGTCGGGTAAAAGATTTGGTTCAGAGTCAAGACTTTTTTCAGCGGGCGATCGCCATCTATCGACAAATTCCCGCACCCAAACAGATAGAGAGAATCCGCTCGATTATTGCAGAGTAAACAGACAGAGGAGTAATTTTACAATGCCTAAAGAATTATGTCCCTGTGGGAGTAAAAAAGCATACCAGTACTGTTGTGAAATGTATTTATCTGGTAAGAAAAAACCAGAAACAGCCGAGAAACTAATGCGATCGCGCTACACCGCTTTTTATCGGGGTGATGTCAATTATTTAGTTGCCACTCTACACCCCGATTGCCGAAAACCCGATGATTATCAAGCATTATCTAAAAGCGTCAATCATACCCAATGGTTGGGTTTGACGGTTCTCAATACTCAAAAAGGTAAAAAGAATGATGTATCAGGTTATGTAGAATTTGAAGCAATCTATCAAATCGATGAACCAGGACAACTACACGAACGTTCTCGGTTTGTCAAAGCTGACGGTCAATGGTTTTACGTAGACGGAGAGATTTTACTTGGAACAATACCCAAACGCAATCAACCCTGTTGGTGTGGTAGCGGAAAAAAGTATCGGCAGTGTCATGGAATTTAATCTAAAATCTCTAACGAAAAACCAAGATTCAAGTCCAACACATACCATCCCTCTCGTTCAAAGCGATCTACTATGGTCGCTTGTTTTGAGTAATTCTATGACTCGTCTCGCTCGTCAACTCTTGCAGGGGGACTAGTAGCTTCTACTGCTGTAAAGGGGTCGATAATTTTGTAGGTATGAGATGCACCTTTTGGTACCAGCCAAGAATCCCCAGGCTCTAATTTTACTATCTGGTCTTCTATGTGTAGTTCCGCTTTACCTTCAATCACATAGCCTACTGTTTCATATTCTCTGGCTTGCTTGGGCTTTGGCTCTCCTGGCTGTTCTTGTGACCAAAGACGCAGGGACATACTTTTACCAGCAACCAAGTATTTTTGACCCATTTCACCTGTTGGCGAACTATTGGCACTGACCTTTTTGACTGTAGTATCACTCATAATATCATCGATTAAATATTCAACAATCTAACTGTAGTGCTGTTACCTCAACCATTGCTTCTGCTTAAAGACGGAGAAAATCTGCCAGTTCATTAATTAATTTTTAAACTCAAACCAGCAAAAAAAATAGCATCTAACCAAAGTAGTGAATTATTAATTTGAAATACAGCAGCCAGCTACCATACTGTCTCCCCAGATTCTTTGGTCAAATCCAAACCAATTAAGATATAGATCAGCGTAAGTCGATTTGCATTTTTTATGTCTTCCAACGCCGATTATAACGAGCCTAGCCAGGAGTTTAAAGGCGATCGCCCTCCTCAAGGAACCAATAACGATTCTTGGTTGAGCATAGAAATATACGTCAAAGCCAGTCAGCCAGAATTACTCCAGGGTTTAGAGCAGTGGTTGCAGTTAAATTTAATTAGTCAAGCACAAGTAAAAAAGATTGCTCGTCATCATCTAAGCTGCGCTTTGCCAAATAAGCTACCCCTGGTAAAAGAAAGTATTTCACAAGTCAAAGTTGAACAGCAAGCTGTAGTTATTGCTACCGAACCCAGCATTATTGCTCGAATCTGGCAGGGGTTTTTAGATGAAATAAGTATTCGCTGGCTACTGTTTTTGGGTATATTTCTGGTTATTGTTTCTTCGGGGGTGCTAACTGCAACTCAGTGGAATAATTTTCCTGGATTTGGACAATATTTAATTCTTTTGATCTATACTCTCGGCTTCTGGGGAATTGGTTTTTGGTTGAGCAAGCAAGAAAACCTCAGACTAACTTCTCAAAGTTTGAGGGCGATCGCTGCTTTACTCGTGCCAATCAATTTTTGGGCGATCTCTCGATTTAGCTTGGGCGATGGTGTCATTGAATGGATGGTTGTTTTAGTTGCATCAATTACTTTGACAACTATTATATATTTTCAGTCTCGACTCAAATTTAAGAGCAATAAATTTTTTCTGCCTTTTTTTCTATTATTTAGTTATTTACATTTAGGCTGGCAAATTTACTTACTGCCTCTATTAGCCATATATGGGGGAATCATTGCAGTTAGTTTAATTCACTACAGATATTTACTATCTTGGCGAAAATATCCAACAGTAAGCTTATTATTTATCCTATCTGCTTGGTCATTGTTATTGATCAGAGCCTTAGGTGCTTTGAGCTTTACAGACAATATATTCAACTACTGTCTGGCGATCGCTCTATTCGGTTGGCTATTGACTAGCATTTATCTAACTAAAGCCAGAAAAAGTTCAGCTATTAACTCCCAACAACCAACGCCACTTACCTATACTTTCCTGGGCAAAATCATTCAAATAATCGCCATCATTTTGCTGACGGGTACATGGTTAATCTCAATGTTGGGAGGCATAACGCGATCGCCATTATTTTTCTGGCAAGCTGTAGGTATCAGTGCCTTAGCCATTCATTTGTTCAGTCAACGCTTAACTCTTTATTGGCGCAAGCGAGATTTAACCGCCATCTTCTTAATTGGTTTACAAACTTTATATATCTCCAAAGAATTAATTCCTCCCAGTTGGCGCAACGACGCTTTAAATCTTGCTATCAAAGTGAGCCAAACTGAATATTTACCCGAATCAGTTTTTGGGGTAACTCTATTTCCCTATGTAGTTTTGTTTGTCTCGATCGCAACTTGGTTAGATCGTCGGCAAAAACCTCAGCTAGCCCGATATACAGAATATTTAACTTTGATTTTAGGTAGTTTGTTAACCTGTCTCAGTATTTATAATCCTATCTGGCGATCGCTAAATTTACTGTTTTCTACTCTCACTCTGGGCTATGTTGCGAAAATCCGCCAGCCAGTTAGAAGTAGCTTGATTTATCTGGCACACCTGCTAGGGTTAATTACCATAATCAATGCGATCGCTCTAATCTTTCCCAACTTGAGTCAACTCTGGGGAAGTATTTTGGTTATTTTAATGGCTATAGAGTGGGGCATTTATCTCAACCAGATCAAACAACCCATTTCTCACTCCAATCTGCTATCTCCACTTCAGCAAAGCTATTGGCACTTTGGCTTATTACTTGGAGTAATCAGCTATGCCTGTTTCTTATCTCAAATAGAACTTGCTACTCCCAATACATTTCGTTGGGGATTATTCTGGTTAATTACTCCAGGAATGCTGGCTTTGGTTGCCAAATATACTCGTAAGCTCCAGCAGCGTCGAGGAATTACTATTCTTAGCTGCCTTGCCCTAATTGTTGCTCAGCCGTTAGTTTTTGGACAACCTGAAACCAGATTTGTGGGTTTGGCAGTGGCGATTGGAATAATGTTTATCAATGCTTTTAATCTACGTCGCACCGTAGTTACGATCATCCATTTAGGTTTTGGACTAAGTTTAATTGTCAGTTTGCTCTATAGCCTAGTTGATAGCTGGAATTGGCTATTAGTTGGTGCTGCCACTATTCTCGGCTTATATCAGTTTCGTCGATACTTGCAACATACTTTAGACACTCCCAAATTTTCCTATATTTCTCAACGTACTGCTCATGGAATTTTGGGGGTAGGTGTAGAAGCAAAAAACTTTAAGCTGATTGGCAAATATATCACAGCAGCAGACTATTGGGCGATCGCTTTATTAATCGTAGAGATAGCCATCTTGAGCATAATTTGCTTCAATATTGCTCAATTCAACGCGGAGCTTCAGTATCTATCCAGCATAGTTTTAATTATAGGAGCAATTGTTTGGCGGTATCATCGGCAGCCAAATAATTTGGCTTTATATTTCCTGGTTTGGCTGGTGGAATTGTTGACCATAGGAATTATAATTCCCCTCGGAGGCAACGGTTTAAGCTGTGCGATCGCAAACATTATCTTAGGATTTTTCGCTTTAGGCTCAAGACGATGGTTAAGACGCTCTCCCTGGCTTGAATTGCGCCTATCCTATGTTCCCTTAATTTATGCGAGTTTAGGCATTCTCTGGCGACTGCCATATTTCAACGCCTACACGGGATTATTAACCCTGGCGGTAGCTACGATCTCGATCAATATCGAGCAGGATCGGCAATACACCCCGTTGACTAACTATCTTGCCATTGCAGGAATTACCGTAGGTATTTATGAACTAGCCATATATCAAATGTACTCTGCTTCGGGTGGTAGTATTGCGGATGCTTTGACTATTTTATCTTTGATTGCTGCTGCGATCGCCTTTACCTATCGCCTTGGTGCATGGTGGTATGGTCAACGCCAGCAACTAACTATATTTAATCTTAGTTTGTCAAAAGTTATCGCGATCGCCCATCTGCACTGGTTAACTAGTAGCATTCTCAAAATTGCTGCTGCAACAATCGCGATTCAAGGTACTACTCCTCGTCTAACTCCTGTCAGTATTGCCACTAGTTTTTGTCTTGGTGCCTATGCTCTAATCCAAGGTAGAGACAGTAAAGCAAATACATCCAATACTGCCGACTGGTGGGTATATGTCGGATTGGTTGAACTTGCAGCCACTCTAGTTTATAGTCGTCTAATTATAACTAGGTTGAGCCTGTTTGATCCTTGGCGAATTGTTGTTACCTGTGCCGTTGCTTTATTGATTTATCAGCTACCCTGGCAAAATTTTGGCTGGCGAGCTACACCCTGGCAACGTACTGCTTTGATTATACCTGCGCTGATGGCTATGGTTACAGCAGAAGATATTTCCTATTTCAGCCTACTAATTACTGCCCTGTTCTATTTGCGTATTGCCTATGGGCAAAACAATGTACGCTGGAGCTATATCAGCTTGGGATTTATTAACTGGGGTATTATTCGCTGGCAATACTATAGCGATTTTCTTTGGGTGGCGGGAATCGTCGGCTTGTCAATTCTATATATAGCTCAATTCGATCCTTACCTTAAATTTCATCGTCACCAACGTCACTATTTCCGTATTGTAGGTAGCAGCATTATCTGTGTAGCTGCGTTTTTTCAATCAGGAATTATTTCTAGCGCGATCGCTTTTGGTTTAATTTTTGTTGGTTTGGGTTTAAAAATTAGAGCCTTTTTATTTATCGGAACAATTACGCTAATTTTAACTGCTATCTATCAGCTAATAATTTTAGTAATGACTTATTCCTTCTTAAAATGGATTGTGGGGCTGTTGGCAGGAGTTTGCTCAATTATCATCGCTGCGGGATTTGAGCAACAGCGCGATCGCGCTCTAGTTAAACTTAAAAACTATGGAAGCAAATTGCAAAACTGGCAATAGAAAAGCCGTTTATTTTTAAACCAAGTAACTGCCTACAACTTGTTTTTGACGATTAATAGGAATCAACTAGCGAGAAAACCAAGCAATTTGAGGAATCAATCCAGGAAATAGTTCTTTTGCCTCTAAAAAATTGCTATTTGACGACTTACCGCCAAAATTTACAAACAAATACATACAAAAAGTAATAATTGCTGCTAATACTATTCTTTCTAACATCAGTAACTCCTCTTTTACCTCTTTTAATAAGTATGACTTATATATGCAGTTTAGGCTAGATAAATACAGCTAAATCTACATTTGTTCACAGGAAGCGCAAGAAAATAAGGCTATGAAAAATGCTATTTTAAAGCAGCAAGAAGAACATTTAACCTATAATCGGATTTATTATTCAGAGAATTGCTATAGATCCAAAACATCATCTGGATTTAAACAAGCTATTCTCAGCAGAATAATTTCTTTGACGGTTTGACTTCAATTTTTGGAGTAAGATTAGTTTGAAAAAGCCTAAGTCATCTACCAAATATCTTTTCCAAAGTCTACCTGGCTCTGATACCAATCTGTGAAGCCATTCTAAACCAACCGAACTCATCCATCTGGGAGCCCGTTTTACATTTCCTGCTTCAAAATCTATACTTGCACCAATGGCTAAGAAAGTAGTAATTCCTATGAGGCTGGATTTGTACTGTCCAATCCATTTTTCTTGCTTAGGAGCTCCTAACCCAACCGCCAACACATTTGCTCCAGATTGATTGACAATATCAATAATTTTTTGGCATTCGACAGGATCTTGCTCAAATCCAAAAGGAGGTGCATAAGTACCAACTACAATGTTGCGACCAACTTTTGCATTGACGTTATGACGTGCTTTCTCTGCTACACCCTCTAAACCACCCAAGAGAAAAATTCTGACATCTTTGTCATCACCGTAATGCTGACAAAAAGCGGGAAATAGATCGGAGCCACATATTTTTTCTCCAATAGGTTGTCCCAAAAAGCGCGAAGCAAAAATGACAAGCTGACTATCACATACTCTATAATCAGCATCCTGATAAACCTGGTAAAACTTACGATCTTTTTGTAGCTTTACCAAATGATCTACGTTAGGCGTAAACACAACTCCTCCAGCCTTTAGCCGATCTAGCAGTTCGTGCATACTAATATTATCAATAGGAATATTTAATATATTTACTCGCTTTGGTTGCATCACTTTCTTAATGTCTTTGTTTGGTCGTGGGCAAATGTTGACTGTGTAATACTATGTACGTTCAACCTGATTATTAAAAGTGTCATTTTCATACTTATGAATAGTAATTGCAGGCAACTGGGTAACAGTATCAAAAAACCTAAGAGATTAATTTTAATTTGATATAGATAGTTGAAAATTTAGAGATAACTATCTATTAGTAAATAGCAGCTCTTAGTAAAAAAATCGGAAGCTTTCATCTACCGTAATTTAACAGATAATTAAGTAATTGGATAAAAAATCAGTAAATCTACTTAAGTTGATTTACTCATATTTATGCTGAATAATTTTCATAGTTTTTTCTTGAATACATGTTACTAAGTACATATTACTGTATGGTTTATTAAGTTAGTTTCATTACTATGTAATTATTCAGTAAAGATTCTTGGGTTAGCAGATCTTCTACGGTGATACGTAAGTATCTTTGACTATCCACACTAAACTGTAGCTTTAGACGATCGCTTCCTGGATTTCCTAAAGGGTCAAGTCGAGCAATCGTCCGTCCGCCTTCACTGTCGTTCAAGGGCTGAACTCTAGTATTATCAGGATCTACAGCGCGAGTTATCAGGCGATCACCATCAAAATACACTTCAGTAGCAGTAGTTGGCATTCCCAATTCACCGATGACTAGCTCAACCTTGCTTTGCTTTGGGGTAGAAGCCCCTAACACCAACTCTATGGGCTTTTGAGTGGGATAAGGCTGTCCTGTTTTGACAATGGGATGCCAATCGTGGTGGTTGGTTTTGCGATTCCAGTAGCGAATACCATAGCTATGGTACAAAAAGTCTTGCACCTCAACGGCTTGCGATACCTGCAAGGCTCCAGTAGCGATTGCCTCAAACTGATGTTTGTTCTCGATCTTAGTTTCATCAAAATACTGTTTGATCCAATTCTGGACGGCAGGAATTTGTACCGAGCCACCTACCAGAAGTACCGAGTCTATGTCGTCAGTTCCGACACCATTGCGTCTGGCTTGCTGCAAAACTTGAGTCATCAACTCATCTAGTCTAGTAAAGAATCCCTGCTGTTCCAAGATAGTATCAAAGCGATCGCGATCTAAAGCTAGTTCATAAGTTTCTAAAGTTTCATCGTCAAAATAAACCTCTTTAGCTTCGACATTTTCAGAAAGCTCGATTTTGAGTCTTTCAGCCAAACGTGTAATCAAAGTAGACTGAGGCAACTCTTGTGTCTGGGAAAAATAATCTACTAGCCAATTATCAATGTCTGCACCACCCAAATTATCTCCAGCTTTAGCAATTACGCGAGCCTTATTTATTTGTTGGGCTACACTGTTCCCTAGCATTTTCTGACCCCACTTGAGAAGATAACCCCTGGTCTGAGAACTTTGTGCCGACAGTTGCACTACAGACAGATCGATCGTACCACCACCGAAATCTAGCACCAGCAACAATTCTTGCGCTGAGAAACCATAACCCAAAGCAGCAGCGGTAGGCTCATCTAGAATTTTGATTTGTTCCACTTCCAAAGACTGACACATCCCCATCAGCCAATGGCGATAAGATTCAAAACTATCGACAGGTACAGTCAAAACCAAAGATTGAATATCCTCTGCTGTCTCTTGCCGAAGATGGGCGATCAGCTCGCGCAAAAACCACTCGCCAATCTGCTCGAAAGTTAAGTGTTTGCCATCCACCGTCGGTAAGAAACCCTGAATTTCCGTCCCAATTCCCCGCTTAAAACTACGAAAAAAACGCGAATTATTAGCAAAATCCCAACCGCGATCGCGTACTACCTGCCCTGCCAAAACCTTGCCCGCAGCAGCATCCTCTACATAAACCAGACTAGGAATTAGGGGAGGGAGAGAACTAAACTGTTGGGACAAACCAGGTAATTCTACCAGTTCGGGCTTTTGCGTAGCTGTGTTCCAGCGGGCGATCGCCGTATTACTAGTGCCAAAATCAATTGCATAAGAGCTATTAAGACGGGGATTACTCACCATTGTGTAGAATTGAATCTAAGCGACCAAATTAGTTTATCGCTTTATTTGGCAAGAAGTAATAGGCAAAAAGTAGTAAATATTCGGCTGAGGTTACCAGAGTCGCAGAAATAACAACCACGAATTAAGGTTAAGTAAAAAAAATAATTTTCTCAAATCAATAAACTGAATGATACTTTATCATCAACCAAGCTTTTGTTTAGGAAATACTAACTCTGAAAATATATCTAATAGCTTGTATGCTCTACTCTCTCTGCAATTAAATATTCGATCAAGTTATGATAAACAAATATAACTAATTAACTAATCAAAGCCAATTAACAATAATGAAAAAGAAACGATTTCTAGGTAAAGTGGCTAGCCACGCTACAGCACTTTTTTTAGGAGTCATTTTGACTTTTAGCAGTATTAGAGTAATGTCTTCCCAAGCGGATACGTTACCTTCAGACTCTAAAATTAATCATCAAGATAATCTTATTGCGCTGCAAACAGAATCACAGATAGCACAAGCACCTGTTGCCAGCGATTCTGGCAGCTTTGTAGCTGCTGCTGTAGCTGAGACTGGACCTGCGGTAGTCAGAATTGATACTGAAAGAACCATTGCCACCAGAGTAGATCCTTTTTTTGAAGACCCTTTTTTCCGAGAATTTTTTGGCGATCGCTTCGGCGGACAAATCCCCAGAGAAAGACAAGTACGAGGACAGGGATCGGGGTTTATTACTCAAAAAAACGGTATTGTCTTAACTAATGCTCATGTAGTTAGCGGTGCAGATCGGGTTACGGTTACTTTAAAAGATGGACGGGAATTTGAGGGCATAGTTACAGGTAAGGATGAGGTTACAGACCTAGCCGTAGTTAAAATTGACGCTCAGGGCGTAGATCTTCCTATTGCACCTTTAGGCAGCTCTCAAAGCGTTCGGGTAGGAGATTGGGCGATCGCCGTGGGAAATCCCGTCGGTTTAAACAACACCGTTACTTTAGGCATTATTAGTACTTTAACTCGTTCCTCTGCTCAGGTAGGTATTCCCGACAAGCGAATCGACTTTTTACAAACCGATGCAGCAATCAATCCTGGTAATTCAGGCGGTCCATTACTCAATCAAAAGGGAGAAGTAATCGGCATCAATACCGCAATTCGTCCCGATGCTAATGGTATTGGTTTTGCGATCCCCATCGACAAAGCTAAAGCAATTACTGACACTCTCGCTGCGGGTAAACAAGTTCCCCATCCCTACATTGGCGTACAGATGCGAACCCTGACCCCAGAATTAGCTCGGACAAACAATCAAAATCCTAATTCTCCTTTCACAATTCCCGAAGTTGAAGGTGTTTTAGTAGTGCGAGTATTACCTAATACACCTGCCGAAGCAGCAGGTTTGCGCTTGGGAGATGTAATTTTAGATATAGATGGTCAAGCCATTACTGATGCAGGACAGTTGCAGGCAATAGTTGAAGGTAGCGGTTTAGACAAAAACTTACAGTTTACTGTCAAACGGGGCAATCGCACTTTGAAATTAAGAGTCGTAACTACTCAATTAGAAGGGCTATCTTAAGTTAAGAATAAATAAACAAACGCTGTTTTACCTTAAAGCTATAGGGCAGCGTTTTTTTTGCTTGTTATTCCAACCTACTCTTCCACCAAATGCAAAACATGACCATCCAAATCTCTAATAGCTAAAGCCTGACTAAATCCCAGTTCGCTATTAGACATTTTTACTATGCCAGGAGAAATAAACTGACAGGGTGCAGAGCGCAATTGTTCTGCTATGGTAGATAAATTTGATACTGCAATAACCGTTTGATAGTGCCATAGATCGTTAGCTTGACTATCTACTGGCATATTTCGTCCAGTGGTGGGAGCAATATATTCAAGTAGTTCAAAACCAATGCCAGCACTGCCCTTCATGCTGTTGACTTGTACTCTTGACCCAAAGACACAGGTAATGTGTTCAAATTCTGTGCCGTAGTTTTCTGCCTGTAACATCAATTCTAAATTTAGGCGATCGCGATACAAAGCAAAACTAGCCTCGGCATTTTTTACTCCTACTGCACTGTGATCGATTCCTAGAAACAGCTTATCTGGCTGTTTTAGCCACTTATCATCAGCCTTATCCGCTGGAAAGGCAATTAACTCCAGATTGTGTCCATCAGGATCTTTAAAATAGAATGCCTTTACTCCACCCAGTTTTTGATTCCATTCTGGTAGCTGTCGTGGACTAGTAGAAGTATGCTGGAAGTTATATTGACGTAGATGCTCATAGGCTTTGTCCATATCTGTTACGACAATCGCAATATGTTGAAACCAGCGATCATTACTGCGAGAATCTATAGGTATTGGTCTACCTTTGGGAGTCAAATATTCCATCAGAGCAATTACTTCTTCCCCCAGCTGCATCTGAACAACTCGCATCCGCAAACCAAATACACCCTGCAACTTTTCCCAATCTTCTCCCCAAACTTCTAAGTCTTTAATCTTTTGGAACGATAGAACTTCAGAATAAAACTTGATTGACTGTTCCATATCGGCAACAGTCATGCCTACATATTGGATATTGGACATTGATTGCATTTAAATTATTTTTCAATCCTAATTTAGGTAAGTATAGAACAGTCGTGCCTCTAACCAAAGGAATGTTTATAGGTCACCAACAATTGCTTGTCTAAACAGCTATTTGTTCTATTTGCTTGCTGTTGAAAGTTCTTGCTGACATTCAAAATACTCTCAATCTATCTGAAGTACCAATTTGTTTTGTGATCTTTGTACCACTAAATTTAAAAACTATATCTTATAGTAGATGAAATATTTTTCAGATCATACAGTTAAATCGGGTTTATTCACTATGGAAACCAAACTAAGAGAACTAATTGGTAAATCTAATATTTGGCTTTATATCAAAAGCAGTAATGGTTGGTTAAAAGATGTAGAGATTCTTGATGTGGGGTCAGAAACTCTGACTTTTCGTTATCAATACGAATCTTCATCTGAAACAAAGATTTGGGAAAAAACTACTAGATTGGACAATATTTTGGAAATAGACGTTCGTTTGATTGCTGTGCCTAAATGCGAGCAAAAAATCCAAGATATGCGGAATAAATTTACTAGGTTATTAGAACAGGAATAGTTACTGACGTTTGGGGGCTTTGTTGTTTAGCAAAGCGAAAAACCCCAAGATCGTATGTTTCCAGTTCATACAATACTAATATCAAAGTGATTACGCCAGTTAAGCGCGATCGCTAAGTTTTGATTGGTTATCTTAGTCTTGGAAGATCTTTTGTGCAACGAAGTTTGTTCTTTCAATTACAGACAATTATCAAAATACACTTCGTGTAGGGCATTCGGTTTTTACTACTTTGGGCAGAGTCAAGTATTCTTAATATGTGTTTACAATGGGTACGTAAGCAGCAATTATTGAGGTTAATAGTTTATTAAAAAGTTGGCAAACAATAAGTTGGCAAACAATAAGTAAACTATGGATCGAATTAAACAGTTGCCGAATTGAAACTACCTTTAAGGAGGCAAAATTATGGATCGAATAGAAAATCACTTATCTATCGAACAAGAATTCAATCATCAAGTCTTTGCTAGTCGTGTCAGAGAGCTATCTCGTGAAGAGTCACAAGATTTACTAATTCAGCTACACGAGCAAATGTTACACAAGGATAACATTTACAAACAGTTAATTTTAAACCAAGAAAAAGACATTGTAGATTCTTTGTTTGGTGCCAGGCAATAGCTGGCTAAACCGTAGGAATAAATATGCATGATGCTTCTCTATTTGTTTGGGGAAGCAATTTTTTTGTACCCAAAAGTTTATGATAAATTAACGTAGCAAACCCCAACTGAATAGAACCCATACAAATCAATTCTCTAAACCATTGATATTTCTTGTAGTCACCACTTCATAACAAATGCAATGCTACAGTACATCGGTTTACTGATTAGAAGAAGGTAGCATAGAAGTTGTGACCGTGGTTTCTCGACCAAACCAGCGAGCTTGCCAATAAGCTACAGTTCCTAAAACAAAGGATAAACCAGCATAAAAATAATATAGCAAGTGCATTGGAATGACTTTGACTGCAAAGATGATGCCACGTTTGTGATAAAAAAACCGATAGACATCCCAGTTAAGATACAGGAGCAACACTGCTAACATTGAGCCTGGAATTAATGTTGCTAAGTTGAAAATACTGGCAAATATACAGGAAATCAAACTATAGGTAGCAACCACGCTAATTCTGCTGCTGGTTTGTAAATTCAGGTCATTAATAACGTTTGATTCATTGTTTATTAGAAGTTTAGTCCAAGGAATACCACGGTCAAAAACATCAGTTTTGATCAAACCAAATAATTTCCAGGCTTTGTGATGTTTTACCTGAAGATTTTTGGCTAAGTAGATATTCGCCCCAGCTTCCTTCAAACGGTACCCTAGCTCAATATCTTCAATGCTAGGTCGAGGATATCGTTTTAAATCGAATCCACCCAGAGATAAAAATAGCGATCGCTTGACTACACCAAAGCCAGCCCAAAAAGTGGAAGCGTCTTCTTTCCCCTGTTGATGAACATAATGATGCATTAAATTTTTATACTGAGCTACAAAGTTAATTGCTTTAGGCGCATCATCATAAGAACCAAATAGGGCATCGATTTCAGGTTTGGAACCAAGTAGTTGAGCAAGTTCAGCGATCGCGTCTCCACACACTTCACAATCAGCATCAACAAAGCATAAATATTCTCCTTTAGCTGCTGTTGCGCCGATATTTCTTGCTGCTCCTGGTCCTTTCCTACCACCAGTTTGCAATACCTTTGCCCCGAATTTACGGGCAACTGGTGCCGATTCATCCGTAGAACCATCATCTACCACAATCAACTCCCAGTCAGAAAACTGTGTTTGCGATATGGCTAATAAACAGCAAACAAATGGATAGCCACCATTATATACGGGGGTAATAACTGATATGAAAGGAGATTCGTTCATCTTGTTTATTTTGTTTCTTTCGATTTTAACCGATAGAAATTTCTTTGAACATGATAATGTTACAAAACAGTTTCGCTTAATTTAACCCAATTATAATTTTTTTACCCCATGTATTCGGAGGAGCCTGTTACCAATCTAGGTTTAATTTTTCCTTGTATATTCAAGACTACCTTCGGGTTTTTACAATAAGCATTAAAAGCGAAAATGCTTTGAATAGTTAATTTGTATACAATATTATTAAATAACTGTCCAAATTAGCACTACGAAGACAGACATGGCAAATACAAAAATCAGATTTTAAAATAGGAGTGCAAAGGTAATTTTTACCTAGTTAGAAAAGCACTCAAATCATACTTAGGTAAAAATAACGATAAATTCAGCTCAATTAATTAAAAAATTCTTTGATGGCAATTGCTTCAATACAGTTGTGCTAAACTAAACCTACGAACGTACCAAAACTTAGTAGTAAATCAGGCATTTTTTTATTATATGAGGTTTCACACAATATTAGATAGTCTGAATGTGAAATCCTATTGCTGCCGAACATTAATTAACTAGCAATGACAAGTGATTGTGAAAGTTTTATAAAGCTGTCTTTTAAGCCTAGCCAATATTTTTATTACATTTTATAATCGCTAGGTAGAGAGAGAATATTCAAATATACAGTTAAAATATTAAACACGATTGTATTATTTGAACACTTTTATTCTTGCACTTAATATTAAACATGATGTGTTGTTACTTTTAAAAAGCAATGTATTTTAGTATAAGAAAACATATAAAAATGTTATAAAGTTTACCAAGCTTTTTTTGCAATGTTGAATATTAATAATTTTACTCACAATATTCATGTTTGATTACTAAAAAAGCATTTATCAATATCAGTATATTTTGGTATTTGGCATTATACAAAACACAATATTTACCACAAATATTTTTCAACCACGACAAAAGTGGACATATTAAATGTGTGTCAAACTTACGTAAACAGTTCCTTACTGACTCAGACACAAACACTTTGTTGTCTTGGTTGAGATGGATGTGTCACTTGGGCTAAATAAATAAATGTTTGACTGTATATCAAAAACAAATAAACACAATAAAACAATAAAAGTAAAAAATTAATTATTAGATAAATTATGATGAATCCAGATCAGACGGTAATTATTGGTGGTGGTCCTGCTGGTCTTACTACTGCTTATGAACTAAGCAAACACGGTAAAAAGTCTGTAGTATTTGAAAAGGCAGATCGTGTAGGTGGTATTTCTCGCACAGAAACCTACAAAGGCTATCGCTTTGATATAGGTGGTCATCGCTTTTTTACTAAAGTTGGAGAAGTAGAGCAGCTTTGGCAGGAAGTAATGGGGGATGAATTCATCAAAGTTCCTCGTATGTCAAGAATCTACTATAAAAACAAATTTTTTAGTTATCCTCTAGAGCCATACAATGCTCTATCAAATTTAGGTTTAATTAATAGCACTTTAATTATGTGGAGCTATTTTAAAGCCAAAGTTAAACCTAACCCGATAGAAGAAAATTTTGAGCAGTGGGTTTCCAATCGTTTTGGCAAACGTTTATATGAAACTTTTTTTAGAACCTATACAGAAAAAGTTTGGGGTATACCATGTACCGAAATCAGAGCAGATTGGGCAGCACAACGCATCAAAGGACTGTCTTTAACCAAAGCCATAGTAAATGCTTTTTTTGGCAGTAATGACACTAAAACTTTAATTAAAGAATTTAACTATCCCGTATACGGTCCAGGACAGATGTGGGAACGTTTTCAAGAAAAATTAAACAGTAAAGGTTCGCCAGTACATCTAAATACAGAAGTAGTGGAAGTACAACGAGATGGCGATCGCATTACTGGCGTTACGATCGAGCAGAATGGTGAAACTAGTAATATTACGGGAGCAAACTATGTTTCTAGTATGCCCGTATCGTTGTTGTTGAAAAAGCTGAATCCTGCACCGCCAGCAGCGGTCTTAAAAGCGGCTAATAGTCTCAAGTATCGCGATTTTTTGATTGTTTCTTTAGTAGTAGACCAGGCAGAATTATTTCCCGATAACTGGATTTACATTCATAGTCCTGAATTTAAAGTAGGAAGAATTCAAAACTTCAAAAACTGGAGTAAGGCAATGGTTCCCGACCAAAGTAAAACCTGTTTGGGAATGGAATATTTTTGCAATGAAGGCGATCCGCTATGGCAAATGTCCGATCCCGAACTAGTCAAGCTGGCTAGTAAAGAAGTAAAAGCCCTCGGACTGGTAAACCCAGAGGTGAAGATCGAAGACGGTACGGTAATTCGCCAGTTCAAAGCCTATCCCGTTTATGATGATGAGTATCGTCAGAATGTAGAAGTAATTCAGGAATATATTCAAACATTGAAAAACTTACAAACAGTTGGTCGAAATGGCATGCACCGCTACAATAACAGTGATCATTCAATGTTGACTGGTTTGTTAGCAGCAAAGAATATTCTGGGCGAAGACCATGACTTATGGAATGTTAATGTTGAGCGTTCTTATCATGAGGAGTTCACAAATAGCAAAAATGCTTACTCTGATCTAAAAACTAGAGATAAGCAAACTTACGCTATGTCTAAATAAATAAAAACTAAAGATCAATGAAGTGCCGAGTGGCGATCGCGCTCGACAGGATCTTAATCGAGTGACTGCTATTCGCGCTACAGCTAATCAATTTTGCTACGAATTAAAAGCGAATAGGACAGGAAAGCGAGCAAAATATTGCTTTCTTAGCTGGAATTTTTGTACGGATGATTCGCTAATACAATGTGCTGTTATAAGGGAAGTTAAATGATTATTGATATTCTTAATCTGGAGGAGCAAACCAAGCTCAAAGGTCAGGTGATTGTAATTGGCTCGGGAATTGCGGGGGCGGAAGTGGCAACTCACCTGGCACGTCATGGTCGAGAGGTAATACTTTTAGAAAGCGGGCGCGATCGCTTCGAGCCATCGATCCAGGCATTAAACGATGTAATATTTCTTGGCAAACGCCATCGCGAGTTAAATCCAAACTCATACTACCATCGATACTTGCCCCCAGAGCTACGGGGAGTTAGTCGCGTGCGTCAGTTTGGTGGTACAAGTAATGTTTGGACGGGCAAATGGAAATACCTACAGCCCTCGGATTTCGAGGAGAGAGATTGGGTTGACAATAGTGGTTGGCCAATAGATTTTAGCGATCTATTAGAACCGCAGCCAAAGATTACGGTTTCGGCGATTTAGAAGCAGAAGCCATGCGTCCTGAGGTCGTAGCACTTCGAACTAAGATTGCTCCATACGGTTTAAAAATTAGTAGCTTCTACTGGGAACAGACACCTACACGCACGGCATTGCGCTTTGGTGAGGAGATGCGTCACTCAAAAAATTCACGGGTCTTATTGGGGGCAACCGCAACTGAATTAAAGCTCGATCCTTCCTGCCAGCGCGTAACGGCAGTAGTTTGTCGCTCTCTTGAGGGTCGAGAAGCGATCGTCGAAGGGGACACGATCGTTCTGGCAATGGGAGCATTTGAAAGCGCAAGACTCTTGTTGGCTTCCGATCGCCAAGTTTCTGGTGGCATTGGCAATAGACACGATCTGGTGGGACGCTTTTACACCGATCATCCCAAACACCATACTGGAACACTAATACCTGGAGACCTAACTCGACAATATGCCCGCGAACTACAATATGCACCAAAGCCCCGTTTTTGCATCTGCTTTGCCCTGGATGATGTAACTCAGCGAGAGCAAAAGTTGCTGGAGCATGTTTTATATATCAAGCCAATTTACGAGAAGCCAGTAGAAAGATTGTGGCGAATCGCCAGGGGTCGCCCTGTCTGTCGTGACGATAATGGTTCGGTCGCAACTTATCGAGTCAAGTTTGTAACCGAGCAGTTTCCCCACAAAAACAGTCGGGTTAAGCTAGGAACAGAACTTGACGCTCTCGGTCAACGAAAGCTGGAGGTAGACTGGTGCTTCACCGATTGCGATCGGCGATCGATGGCTCAGACGCTACGACTATTGACGGAAAGATTTGCCAGCGCAGGGCTGGGAACTTTTAAATTTGGCAATGAGCCACCTAGCTTGAAAAATATGACCGATGCAGCCCATCAAATGGGTACTACTCGTATGGCTAGTCGTCCAGAAGAGGGAGTTGTAGATACCAATTGTAGGGTGTTTGGCACTGAGAATCTATATGTAGCCAGTTCGGCAGTATTTCCTACTGGTCCTTCTTACTCACCCACCTTTACAATTTTAGCTCTCGCCCGTCGCCTCGGTCAGCATTTATTGCAAAAAACAGTGATCGAAGTGTAGTCAGTAGAGCAAATTATTACTCCAAGATCTTTCATCCAAACCAACAAGGGGAAAGCAAAAAATATCTTTTCCTATTTTATTTTGGCTATTAGTCTAGTCACAGCAATTGTTATTTAGTTTATGAAAGATACATTATTAAGCATTATAATTCCCACCTATAATCGTCCAAAGCTTTTACTTCGTGCCGTTAATAGTGCTTTGGCTCAGAATATAGAAGATTTTGAAGTTATTGTCGTAGATGACTGTTCTTCAGAACCGATTCATTTACCCGAACACCCCCGCTTACGAATTATCCACCTCCCTGAAAATAAGGGCGGGTCGGCAGCTAGAAATATTGGCACTAGGGCAGCAAAAGGTCACTGGATTATTTTTTTAGATGATGATGATGAATTACTGCCTCACATGGCAGAAGTTTCTTTACAAGCATTACAACAAAGTTCGCTACCAAAGCCCGTAGGAGCAATTTCAGGAATTGAGGTAGTAAATCGAGAAGGTAAAGTAATTCAAACTCGTATTCCGCCTACTTTGCCTCGCGGTTCACATTATGGCTTAGAAGATATTGACCCTGCTCAATCTTTTTTGTGTAAGCAAACATTGATTGTAGAAAAAGAGGTTTTACTCTCGATGGGAGGGTTTGATGAATCTCTCCCCTCAAGAATTCATACAGATTTATTCCTGAGATTAAATCTAGTTTGTTCTTTATTAGGCATCGATCAAGTAGGATATCGGCTATACAAGCATGATGGTTTTCAGATTTCTTCAGACCCCACCCGCAGACAGGCTGGCTTCGATCGCATCGTGGAAAAACATCACCAAATCTTTCAGGCTCATCCCAAAATGTATGCCAATTTCATCTACGAACAGGTGATTACATCTTATAACATGGGACAATTTAAAGCGGGATTGAAAAATTTGAGCAGAGCAGTCAAGGTTTCTCCCCAATATACTTGCGGTCGCATGTTCTATACGGTAATCAATTCGATTAAAAGGAGCTTTGTATAAATTGATTTTAATTGTTCTAGCGTTGAGTAAATCATGAGTCTCAAACACAAAGCATTTACAGGTTTAATCTGGTCGATAATTCAAAACTCTGGAACTCAAATCTTTTCACTAATTATTTTTCTGCTGTTGGCGCGGTTACTAACACCAGAAACCTTTGGACTAGTTGCTTTAGCTAATGTGTTTTTGGCTTTTATGCGAATTTTTCTCGACCAAGGATTTGCCAAGGCTTTGATTCAGCGTGAAAACTTAGAACCAGAACATTTAGATGCTGCTTTTTGGAGTCAGGTAGGCTGTGGTATTTTACTGACAATAATTACTTTTTTTGCTGCCGATTCAGTGGCAGAAGTATTCGACCAGCCAAAGCTTATCTTAATATTGCAAAGTTTATCGTTAATATTCATTATTAACTCTTTGAGTCGGGTTCATGATGCACTGTTATGTCGAGACTTTGTCTTTAGAGTCATTGCAATGCGATCGCTATTAGCAACAATTATTAGCGGTATAGTAGGCATTACGATGGCTTTTGCTGGCTATGGAGTTTGGAGTTTGGTTGCTCTTAATCTTACTGCCGAACTAGTTTCTTTAATCGTGATTTGGGGAACGGTAGACTGGCGACCAAAACTCAGATTTTCTTTCAAGCATTTTCAAGATCTGTATAGCTTTGGCATATATCTTTTAGCCTTCAAGTTTATCAAATTTTTCGATAAACGCGCCGATAATCTCTTAATTGGCTATTTTTTGGGCGAAGTCGCTCTAGGCTATTATGCGATCGCCTATCGTATTTTAGAAGTTATGACTCAATTATTAGTCAAAACCGTCGATAAGGTAGCCCTACCAACATTTTCTCGGTTACAAACAGAACCAGAACGCTTTCGCCAATTATTTTATCAAACAACTCAATTTACCAGTCTGATTGCGTTTCCGACTTTTCTAGGTGTAATAGTTTTTGCCCCCGAATTGATCGTAACTTTATTTGGAAAGCAATGGATACCTGCAACTGGGGCAATGCAGATTTTAGCCGTTGAAGGTATTTTGTTAGCAGTCTCTCTGTTTCATAAATCAGTATTCATGTCGATGGGCAAACCTTCTTGGACGGTAAAGATTAGCTTACTCAACGCTACAGTTAATCTGGTTGCTTGTTTAATCGCCGTTAGATGGGGAATTATTGCCGTAGCTTTAGCCTACGTAATTAGTAGCTATCTAGTTTTTCCTGTCAGTCAATGGGCGGTAAATAAACTAATTAAAATTCCTGGGAAAATTTATTTACGACAGTTTGTCGTTCCTTTGATTAGTTCGGCAATTATGGTGGGGGTGATTTTACTATTCAAATACTTTTTATCAGAGACGCTCGATCCTAGATTATTAACTATAGTAGGAACCTCAATTGGAGCATTAGTCTATGCTCTATGTGTTAGAATCTTGGCTCCTAAAATATTTGAGCAACTGTGGGGATTTGCTACGGCGATAATATCTGGTAAAAAACAAACTGCTTGGTAGCAACTGCTCAAAAGTACCTCAAGGCATGAGCCAAAGTTTTCCAGGCTAACTTAGGCTGGAGATCGCGATCTAAAGGTAGAGGTCGAACGTATGCTCCATCGTCACGAGGACGAAACTTCTTAAGCCAGGTATAGCGATCGCTCAATCCCCAGGTGATAACTGCAATTACCGCAGGTTGGGTCAAAACAATTTCGAGATACTCGCGGTATATATTGGCTACGGCGCGATCGCGAAAAATTGAGGGAGCTTCTAGGGAGCGATCGACTACATCTAATTCTGTGACTAAGATCTTGAGTCCTAGATCCGCCACGTTTTGCATGAATCTTTGGAGTTTTTTGGCATTAAAGCGAGCCTTACCTGCATCCAAATGAGCCTGCATTCCTAAAGCACCAACTGGCACATCTTTAGCTTTGAGCCTCTCTAGTAGGTTTAAAGTTGCCGTTCTTCTGGCTTCGTGTTCTGGGGTGTCGTAAGCCAGATCGTAATCATTATAAGTTAATAAAGCTTGGGGATCGGCAGCAGCAGCCGTCCTAAAAGCCAGCTCAATATATTCTTCTCCCAAATACTTCAACCAGGGCGTAATTCTCAAACCATCATCCCGCCCGTCTTTGGGTTCGATTGCTTCATTAACTACATCCCAAGAGTGAATTTTACCCGCATATCGTCCGACGAGAGTATTTATATGATTAGTTAAATGTTCGGCTGCATTGGTAGCATTGACTTCTGCTGCAAACCAATCTGGTAGAGCCTGATACCAGACCAAAGTATGTCCCCGCAGTTTTAGGTCGTGAACCTCAGCAAAATTAACCAACCAGTCTGCTTTGGTAAAATCGAAGCTTTGGGGCGTGGGGCGTAGTTTATACCACTTGAAATCATTTTCTGGCACTAAGATCGCACATTCTTCTACAAAACGGCGGGCAAAATCTTTGTCTCTTCTAAGGAAAGAATGCAGAGTCGCTGCACCATAAAGTAAGTCATTTTTCGCTGCGTAATCTTTTAAAAATAAGCTGCGATCGCCAGCCCAACTCTTACTAGACCAAATAGTGCTGGCTAAAACTCCTGCAAACCAAAACAAAAAACGTCTTCTGTCGATCTTAGACGACATTTTATTCTCTCCTTAAAATATGACTATCTGATAACCAAAAAAAGAATGCACTAGCTATTTTTTCGTTCCGTATTAATTGTTCCGTGACCGAGTTAGTTAATAATTAGCTAATATGCATTATCTCGCCATCACTTAGAAAATTGCTATTTAATTTAATTGTTCCCAAATTTAATCTAAAAGTAACTTTAAGCACGACCAAAGTTAGAAATTATTCCTGGAAGAGAGGGGAGAATCTACTTACGATGAGCCAAATCAACAGCTTGACAATAAAAGGCAGTAATTTTTGTTCTTTCAAAGATCTACTTTCGATAATCAAAAAATTGACTTCACCTTAACATCTTCTAGATGCTAAAATTGGTGCGCCAGTCATTGGAAAATATTTTATGAGTCGCAAGATAAGTAGACGGTTACAATTAAATATAAGATAGAAAAGCTGAAAAATGAGTAAAAAATGCCTGCACCACTAAGAGTAAAACTAAGTTGCTTGGAAGAAGAAACATTAGGGGAATTACAGAAATCAAGCNCAGTGCCTTATCG
>JADEXJ010000328.1 GCA_015207195.1 Pleurocapsales cyanobacterium LEGE 10410 | reverse complement strand
TGCTTCGATAAATTGAGAGAAGATAGCATTAATCATGGAACAAAATCTCCGATTACCAAGTTTCTTTTAGAATGCCATTAATCGCGATCGCCTTATCTTAGTACATTTGCTCACCTTAACAGGGGTAGTGGTTAGTAGTTAGTAGTTAATCTTCTCCACCCAAAAGCTACAGCTTTAATGAAAATCTGCCTCCCAAACCGCTATGTAGATGCGGTCTTTGTCGTTGCGCTGAATAATCCCTTCCAAGTTACCGATGGTAAAATTGTGGCTGGCTTTTTGACGTTGGTACACGGTATGTAATCCTTGTTTGAGATCGAGAGAAGGTTGTTCTGCTGCTAACAGCGAATTGAGGGCAGATTGCACTGTCTCCAGGTCAGTTAAAGGCGGAACTGCTATTTCTGCCTGACGTAGCTTATTGGTTCGATCGTCAAACATATATCCGAGATCGATTCCCTCAGCAACAACATCTTCATAAGACCAGGCAACACTATTTGCCCAGAAACCAGGTTTGCGCCATACGGGTTCTCCCAAAGTCTGAAGAACTTCGTTTTCTGAAGTACCAGGAACAAAAATTACATCTTGGATCTGAGATGCCAAACTCGGTTTAAGCTCATCTTGGGTTGGCAAAGAAAGTAATTCAGTCGATGGTGAATCGAAAAAAACTTTTGCTGGTTGCTGATCTAGTTTGAAGTCTAAATAATGCCAGCCAAAACCCATGGCAACAAGCTGGATGCCAATAATTGAAAATATTCTCCAAGTTGACAGGGGAAATTCAATCGTGTTCGTTTGAGTTAAAAACGATTCCCTCGAAGACTGCAATGCCAAGCGCATTTCTCTAGCGGAAGCAAACCTAAGAGTAGAATCAGAGGCGATCGCCCGATTGATTACCACCGTAAGATTGTAGCTAAAATCGTGTTGCTGCTCAAGATCGACTGTCTGGGGTAATCGTCCTGTCAATAGATGGATTGCGGTCAAACCCAAACTATAGAGATCGTTGTTATAAGTTGCTTTTCCCATTGCCTGTTCTAAAGACATATATCCAGGGGTACCGACGATGACTTTTTGCTGGCGCGTGCTAACTTCTTGAGCAACACCAAAATCAATCAGCACGGGTAAATTATCTTTTGAGCGTAAAATAATGTTGTTGGGCTTAATGTCGCGGTGAATAATTCCCTGGCTGTGAATACACTCCAAAACAGTTAAAATCTTCAGCAAGATATCTTTGGTTTCCGATTCCGATAATTTTCGTTGCCTGTGGAGTTTTTGCTCTAAAGTAATACCTTGAATCCATTCTTGTACTATATACAAAGAACCAGAATCTCTGAAGTAATCATAAAATTGGCAAATTTGAGGATGCCGACCAGCAAGCTTGGTTAATATTTTCGCTTCCTGATGAAACATCAATTCCATAGCCTGCTTCACTTTTGCAGGACAATGATCGGAATACAACTGCTTGACCACACATTTTCGTTCCAAAGCGAGATCGCTAGCCAAAAATACTCGACTATGGGTACTTTGAGCGATTAAATTATGTAGATGATAGCGTTGCTTCAAGAGTTCGCTTTTTGAATACAAGCTAAAGTCAACCATATTTGACTCAATTCCAGTTCCAGTTAATAGCAGTCCTAGATAAGTTAGGTCAACAAATAAAAATTGGTTTCATTAACCAACACAAACACTGCTGTTAATTATTTTAATAAGTTGCAGATTAAAATTGATGAATCAAGAACTAGAATTATTACTCCATTTAGCATCCCGCCGAGGAATCAGCCATGGGGAAGTCTATCAGGTGACAACTCAGTCTCAACCGATATTTTTTGAGGGAAACCGCCTCAAACAGCTAGAAAGTTCTCAATCGATCGGAACAGCTTTAAGACTATGGCAGAATAATCGTCCTGGTTTGGCGGTGGCTTATGGCAATATCGAGCCAGAATTATTAGTCGATCGCGCGATCTCCTTGTCTCAACTCAATGAACCCGAAACTATTGAATTGGCACCTCCCCGTCAGGCAATTCATCATCTAGTAGGAGCGAGTCTTGCGGTAAAAGATTTAATAGAATTAGGCAAAAGCGCGATCGCTCGACTAAGAGAAGAATATCCCGAATTGATTTGTTCGGTAGAACTGGAGTCAGAAAGAGAAACCACTACTTTGATTAACTCTCAGGGATTGTATTGTTATTCTAACCAAGCGGGCTTGAGTTACTACATCGGTGCGGAGTTGGTTCGAGGGGAAGATTTTTTGGGAGTTTACGACGGAGAATATAGCAGAGACAAGTTAGAATCTGACGTTACGCAAAAGCTATCATATTGAAATGGATATCAAGCTTTTGGAATTATATAGCGACTACATCATAAGTTCATTTGGGCAGATAACAGCCACGGGATTATCAAGGGCATTGTCAGGAAGTA
>JADEXJ010000327.1 GCA_015207195.1 Pleurocapsales cyanobacterium LEGE 10410 | reverse complement strand
TAATTTAGCCATGACCACCCAACGATTGTCTGGGGACAACCTCCCTTCTAACTCAAAGTTATCACATGAGTTAATCGATTTTTCGACTTTTCGATACACCGCTTCCTTCAAATGCAAGGGTTTTGAAGTATTTTACCGATTTTCCTGGTATTTTAATCAACTTTTTTGTCTCTCAAACCCTCTTGATGTCAGCATTTCCCTATTATTCAGCAAGCCCTATTTAAAAGCTAGAAGAATTTTAGATGCTGTCGGTTCTCTTATTGACTGGCTAGAAAGCGATTTAACTACTAATTTTCAATACATTGTAAAAACATGGAATCAATGCACGACTCGCCGATAATATCTGGAGATACCCTTAGAGAAATTATTTCCAAAGCACCAAGAAATCTAGACCATTTAGATGCCGAACTTTTATTTATCGATCGCAATTATATTCTTCATTATTTAGAAGGTAACAGGCATATCTACAAAAGCCTAACCTCAGATGTTTTGCGTAATGCATTTGCCAATGAACCTACCGATACAGGATGGCTGCCTAAAAATATTATTCGTCATGGTAGTACTACTATCGGTAATTGGGTTGTCTGCTTCTTTCCGCAACAGCGTTATCGTCTACAAGTACAGTCAGAGAAATTATACGTACCCTTGCCGAGTTCGATCTTTGTAGGAATCTCTAATAGTTATTATGTCTGGGCAGTAAAGAAAACAAAATTTAATTCTCAGCTATTGATACATCATGCACCTTTACCCAATGTGATGAACGACGGTAGGGTTTGCTGGGGAAATATTATTCCTCCAATCGCTAGCCTATCGACTATAGAATCCACCTGGTGGAAGTTTGTCGGCAGTACATTCAACCAAGATTACACTCAGGGTAAATCAACGAAGTTTGATAATATCATCGAGCAGCTAAAACTCCTGAATCGAAGAGCCAGAGTTTCTAATCGCTCACGCTATCCAACCTCCGACCTCATTCCTATTCGGGATAACTTGACTGTTGAAGAAGCAGTAGAGTATATAATCAAATCTACTAAATGAAATTAAGTCAAATAAAAAGTCATTTAGAAGATTCAAATTTAATATGCGGTATATTCCCAATTACGATGACGTTATAGTAATTGAGAATATAGAAATGTCTAATTATCTCAAAAACTTGACAATATTAGCCTGTAGCACCTTCCTCTTTTGCAAGGATAGAGTCTATTTCACGCATTTTCTTCTCCATTGCTTTTCTTAGAGATTTTAGATGATTGGCTTTTAACTGTTTAACAGAAAGTTTCGACAGCCCCTGTTTGACCTCTTGGTATCGATCGATAGTTTTTTCTTTTGTTTCAGTTTTTGGTTTCTTAGTTTCGTGTTCTTCTAGTAACTCGGTCACAAATTTTCTAGTGTCTCTAACGCTAAAAGCTTCTTTCAAAACACGCTCGACTGCTTTAGTTCTTATTTCCAGAGCAGCAGCATCGTCTTTACCCAGTTTCTTAGCGGTAAGTTTACCCAATGCTTTTGCCTGGTGGCAGGGTAAGTTTCTTTCACGAACGGCTTGTTTTAGATCTTCCGTTAGAGAAATCATTGCTAAGTCATTAGCAACGAATGAATGTAATTCTACTTGAAAATCAAGTAGAATTAGAATTATTTCAATCTGTAAGGAATTCAATTCTAGTTTTTCTAAAGCTTTCTGCTGTTCTTCTCTAGTAGCTTTTTCAATTAGCTGTAAAGTCCGATCTGCTGCTTCATTTTTACGGAACTGATAGTCAAGATTTCTGAGGATTTTTTTGAGCTTGATAACCGCCGCTTGAGATCTTGATTGACCTTCTTCTACTTCATCTTCATAAATATCTAAATCTACATTCCAATTAAGTTCTCGTACAAGCGATTCAGCTCGATCTAAAGAATTCAAACTTTCGCTGTGGAGATGGTGTAATAGAGTACGGCGGTGAATCTCTTTTTCATTACCGATAAGAGGAGAAATGACCGCTTCTAACTTCTTCCATTTTTCATTTCCAGCTTCTACTAAATATTTAGCTGCTCTCCAAGTAACTTCACCGTCTTCAAGCTGATACTGGTTTGCCTTATCTGTTGATGGAATCAAAATTAGCGAATCAAGCTGTCCTTCTCTCTTTAGAGATTCAACCCTTTTCAAAATTACTGCTTCAGTAAATGTTTTACGGCATTGATCGCTAGGTGTAATGTTCTCAATTGAAACTAGTACTTTGCCGTTACCCTGCTCTAGTTGGGAACGTAGCTGAATCAATAGTTCTTCTCTTTTATCGACTTCTTTTTGAGTCCTATCGAGCTGCTGCTTCAAGTCTTGAATTACGTCGTGTCGCTTTTTAGCAGCGATCGCCGAATCAAAATCCTCGTCAATTAGATTGGCAACAGATTGTCTTCTACCCATTAAACTAGTTCTCCTTAAT
>JADEXJ010000078.1 GCA_015207195.1 Pleurocapsales cyanobacterium LEGE 10410 | reverse complement strand
ATTGCGGGGCAAATGTTTGACAATGAGTATGATTTAGCAATGACGGTAATACAAGGAATGGAAAACCGAAGTGAAAGGGGTAATTATCACTTAGAGCGTTTTATATTTAATTCCGCCTAGCTACTTATGTCAATCTCAGATGTAGCTATAATGTGTGGTTTTAATAGTCACGCGCACTTGAGTAAATACTTCCATAATATTGTGAGAATGACTCCTAAAGATTACCGTCGAAGTTGGCGTTACTACAATGATTTTAGCATTTGTTTGATTGAATAGACTTTCTAGTGTTTATTTCTTTGAGAATCGAGCGGTAAAATAAACTATTATTGTAGACCCAATTCAAATTCAGATCGCTGCAAAACCTCCCACCATGAACGATAACAGGTATTACACTTTTTACTAAAAACTAGGTTTCAAGAAACGATTCTAATTTCAATATTACCAATAGCATACTGATCGCGAAGTAAAGCGATCGCTGTATCAATCGGGCAGTAGGAAAGTTTCAAATTCTCCCCACTTAATGACGCTTTTTGCATTTGATTCGGCTCAATCGGTATCTTGACATCTTCAGGAAAGTCAATGATCAGTTCGCCATTCAGGTAAATCTCAGCACCAGGATAAGCGGTACGTAGTTCTAGCAATGGCTCTACGGCATCCTCATCATTGAAAGTAAGATTCTTAATCTCGGTAGTGGCAGCTTCCCCAACCTCGGTAGTAACTTTGCTAGTGATTATCTGTGCGCCAGTCTTATAAACTCCCTTGCCATCAGTAACGATAAACTCATTGCCTTCATTGCCAATAATCAAATATCTACCATCGGCATTCGTGCGATCGCTCGTCCAATAACCTGTGATCCTCGCGTACACTTTATTAGTACTGGCGTTCTCGTTATAAATTCTGACGATACCGTCTCTCAAACCGAGATTTTGCGAGACTTTCTGAGTTATTCCCCCACCATTGGCTAGATAGATTCCTAAACACAGGAGAGCGATCGCAATACCTAAAACCCATAATTCACCAGCACCACCAGTCTTTAGCCTTCGTCTTGGATTGGATACAGAGATTGCCCAGACAGGCTCAGGATAGAATAGCTGTACTCCTTGCTTAGTGAAGGTATCAGAGAAACAGGCTAGAAGATGACCGAGAGGTAAAGCGATCGCTAATTTTAGATTCATATCCCCTAGTAAAAAACACACTCCTAAACTAACCACAGTTAGAGAAGCTGTAGCTAGTAATGAATGTGTAATTGTCCGATGGGGAAATTTATCCTCTATCCAAGAACTGATCGGAAAGAAGATTTTACCAATAGTGCTAGTGGTAGTATCTATATCGGGAAGCTGTGAGCCAACAATCGACAGTCCCAGGAGTAGAGGATCGGCTATACCGAGTATTAAAGATGTTCCAGCAGTTGCGATCGCTGCGTGTGTAATGGCTAGCATAGGCAATAAAAATATAGTTACTTTTCTGTTTTGTCTGTACAAATGTGCATATAATAAGTGAATGAGGTATCAATGGGATAGAAATAAAGCATTAACTAATCGCTCAAAGCATAGTATAGATTTCGCCGATGCCGTATCGGTTTTTGCCGATGAGTTAGCAATCACCATTTTTGATGACCATCCAGTTGAAGAAAGATTTATTACGATGGGAATTGATGCTATAGGAAGAATTTTGGTTGTCGTCTATACAATGCGAAACGATGAAATTCGCTTAATTTCTGCCCGTAAAGCCACTAAAAATGAACGCAGACAATACGAGGAAGGATAAATGAAACCCGAATATGATTTCACTCAAGGAAGACGCGGTGCTGTCGAACCAGTTGCTCCAGGAAAAACCCGTATTACTATTCGTTT
Source organism: Pleurocapsales cyanobacterium LEGE 10410 (assembly GCA_015207195.1). Classification (GTDB taxonomy): domain Bacteria; phylum Cyanobacteriota; class Cyanobacteriia; order Cyanobacteriales; family Xenococcaceae; genus Waterburya. The sequence goes on along the minus strand of JADEXJ010000078.1, from coordinate 25,550 downwards.
GGATGATGATGTTTTGGCATGGTTTCGCGATCGGGTTAACCAACAAGGCGGTGGCAACTATCAGACACTAATCAACAATGCACTACGACAACACATTACTGCCGAACGAGAACCACTAGAGGATACATTGAGACGAGTTTTACGAGAGGAATTAAACCAAATGGAGAAAAGTTAATAGCCTACTGCCCTAACCGCTTCCTCGCTCCCCTAACACTACCTAACTGTTTAAGAGTCATTCCAGCAACTAAAGTCACACCACCAAAGATATACAGGCTTTTATTACCCGTTCCCATACCTACAAAGCGCACGATACCAAAAGACATTAACAGAGCTATGATTATCGGCATAATGACCACATATTGAGTGTGTTCTGGCTTTTCCTGCTTGAGTCCGAGGGCTTCATTCTTAATGATTTTCCGCGCCAGCATCGGGTTACGTCCTGCCAGGGGTTGCAATTCTGCCAGCCGAGACTTACTAATCTGTAAACCTTGTTTCTGTGCCTCAACTTCCATTACTTCTCTAATATGGCGATCGCTTGGCAGTTCCAGTTCAATCTCCAACATATCGAGGAAGATATCACGACCAGGATTAGCTACAGTAAAACAAACCACTCTCGCACCAGCAGCAATCATATCCTCTAGCCAATAGCGAATAGAAGTAGTCAACCGTTTAGCTTCGGGGAAAACGAGCAGGGTATTTTCATTACTGTTAACTAGAATCTCTTCTTTAAGAGCATCAACGGTCATGGCTTTATCATTCTCATCTTCGGTTGGACAGCCAAGCTGCATGGCGATCGCATAAGATTCGCCATCTGCCGATCGTAGACTCGGATAATAATCTATTGGGTCTAACTACGGTAAAAAACCTGCGCCAAAAGCTGCAACCCATCAACATGATGAAGTGGCGCAAGGTTGCCGAGATTATGAAGACAGGGGTAATTTATGTCCATCCTGATGATTCGGTAAGGCAGATAGCTAGATTGATGGCAGATAATACAATTAGCTGCGTGGCAATTTGCCAGACCGATCCAAAAACAAGTTTAGTACGTCCCCTTGGCATTATTACCGAACGGGATATAGTTCAGTTTCAAAACCTTAATTTAGATTTACGACAGCCTGCGCGAGATGTGATGAGTGCGCCGTTGTTCTTAATAAGTCCCGATGATAGTCTTTGGTCGGTACACCAGCAAATGTAGTAGCGTCGGGTAAGACGGTTGTTGGTCGGCGGTACGCAGGGGGAACTAGCAGGAATTGTGACCCAAACCAGTTTGTTACAGGTGTTCGATCCTGGCGAAATGTATGGGGTGATTGAATCGCTTCAGCAACAGGTTTGCCAGTTAGAAGTAGCACAAACTCAACTACTAGAAAACCGTCAGGCAGAATTAGAACGAGAAGTACACGAACGTACCTCTGCTTTAAGAATTGCCAACCGACAAGGACGAGCGATCGCCAAACTGGGTCAGTATGCTTTGCAGACTGTCGATCTACCACTGATTTTACAACGAGCGGTTTATTTAGTGGCAGATACGTTGGAGGTTGAATATTGCCAGGTATTAAAACTGCTGCCCGACGATACCCTGTTGTTGGAAGCTGGAGTAGTGAGTGACGATACTAGTTAATTACTTTTCATATTGAGCTATTTTTTAATCTTCATCAGCAACGAATAATATAGGAGAAGGAGCAAGCCAACCCACCAAAGCAGTGAGTGAGCTTACTACTATTTGAATATACCTGTATTTTCCAGACAGAAGGTGATCGCGAGCGATGAGTAATAATTTTTACCGACAAAAAGAACATTTATTTAATCTTTGGGCACCTTTCTACGATTGCTTATTTACCACCATTTTCTATCAGGCAATTCATCAACGGTTGCTAGAGTTTGTCGAGTTAAAGGAAAATGCTGCGGTGCTGGATTTAGGATGCGGTACGGGTCGGTTAATGGAGCGTCTGGCTGCCGAGTTTCCTACTGTAAGGGCAATTGGGTTAGACCTTTCTCGGTCAATGCTGCGCGAAGCAAGGGCGCAAAATAAATACCGCAAAAGGTTAATTTTTGTTTCTGGTAGAGCAGAATCTCTTGCCTTTGCCGACGAACAGTTTGATGCTGTTTTCTGTACCATGAGCTTCCTTCATTATCCCGATCCACAACAGGTTTTTCGTCAGGTTAGTCGGGTTCTCGCAAATGGAGGTCGCTTTTACTTAGTCGATGGCTACAGGGGAGAAGATGATTTTTCCAGTTCTGTCCCCTGGATTGGTGCCATGAGATTATATAATCGACAGCAACGAGAACAATTAGGCAGGGAAGCTGGTTTATCCGCGATCGCCCATCATCATTTATTGCCTGGAATTTTGCTCACTATTTTTGCAAATACCACCGAGTAATCCTAGCTAGATTTCAAGATGAGGAGTAACTACGCCCGTTCAATTCTTCTTTTTAGATTGGGAAAAATTTAATAATTTAATTACTGTCAAGATGAAAATATTGCTAATTCATGGTCTTAGTCGAACCCCCCTATCACTGTTCGGTCTTGAGTGGCACTTACAAAAAATAGGATGGACGACGGAACAATTTGGCTATCTTGCCGTTACTGAAACCTTCGATCGCATTGTTGAGCGTTTGCGAGTCCGTCTTCGAGCATTAGCAAGTCAAGGTTCTTATGGGATTGTGGCACATTCCCTTGGTGGATTATTAACAAGAGCAGCTTTGGGATTGAGTTCTATTAAACTGCCCAAACATATTGTCATGTTAGGTACGCCAAACCAGCCACCACGTCTTGCCCCCCATGCTTGGCATCTACCACCTTTTCGATGGTGGACGGGTCAGTGTGGATTAAATCTAACTAGCTCAGATTTCTTTGCCTCTCTGCCAGGAATCGATTCACCTTATACCATTGTTGCTGGCACTGGAGGATTGAGAGGATTTTGGAGTCCGTTTGGAGATGAACCCAATGACGGTATTGTCGCTCTAAGTGAAACTCGATTATCCGATGGCGATCGCCTAGTTCAGCTACCAGTCATGCATACTTTTATGATGAATAACTCCAGCGTCCAAAAGACAGTGGTGCAAGCTCTTAAAAACCACAAAATCTAAACTTAGACTTCTCTTCTTCTCGAACTAATCGATCTAGTTCTTGCTGCATCTGTTGGCAAACCTGACGGTAGCATTGCTCCACATATTGGCGATCGCGTGCTGCTGATTCCCCATATCGCTCGAACATAATCGCTGGACAGACTCTGGTGTGTAATTTAATTGGCAAGGGAATATTGGGCAAAGGACCAACGCCAACTAGCCAAGGCAAACCCAGGTAAATGGGAAATACACCAAAATCGATACCCTCCAGCCACGGCAGCCCCCACTGATGCAGTTGCTGTAATTGAGGGTAAATATCTGCTAGCACAATTAGGGTAGAGTGCGCTCCATAAGAAATAAAGGGGATAATCGGGACTTCTTCGGCTAAAGCTAGTTTAATAAATCCCTTATGACCGTGAAAATAAATCTTGTTTCGCAAATAGTAGGGGCGAAATACATCTTTAGCTCCCCCTGGATAAATTAAAACAGCAGCATCTCGACGTAGGGCAGCCCTAATTAAATCGGGATGAGGTCGAATCGTACCAACTTGAGCTGACAAACGCCCCAATCCAGGTAAGAATTGCCAGATTTTTGGTTCCATTAAAGCATAGGCTAATCTTTCTGTACCAAATTGGCGGAACCAATCATAAGTCATCATCACCGTGTCAGGAGTAGCTAATCCACCATTATGAGAACCAATCAATAAAGCTTTTCCAGTTTTCGGAATCTGCTCCCAGCCATCGGTTTGCACCCGAAAATAATCTCGATATACCCAGTCAAAAAATGGCATCAACTGTTCGATTACCTGGGGATCGCGATCGTCCAATGACCAACCAGTGAGGGTGTTTGCTGGAGCTAAGGATGCTTTGAGATACAAATCTGCAAAAACTCCCGCAGCTTGAATTATGGAAGCTAAAGTTTGAGGCTGTCGATAGTTCATTAATTGACCTGACAATACTCTTTTAAGAGTTGAACCTATATCTATTGTACTTTGATGCTTGTACCGCGATCGCCTTTTAAAATCCCTACTGCATCTTCTAACTTGCCAATTCCTGCCATCCCATCCGTAGCCTCGACAAAACGACAAGCTGCTTCTACCTTCGGTTGCATTGAACCAGGAGCAAAGCGATAGTTGCGTAACTGTTGTGGGGTAGTCGCTTTTATTGGTCGTGCCTCTGGAGTATCCCAGTTAGTGTAAACCGCATCGACATCAGTTAATAACAGTAAGGCATCAGCTTGTAACTCTGTTGCCAGCAGTGCTGTAGCTAAATCTTTATCGATTACTGCTTCCACACCACGGATACTTCCTGCTGGGGTGACGATAACTGGTATGCCACCACCACCAGCACAGACGACTAACGCTCCCACTTTGACAAGTAACCGAATTGTGGGTAATTCTAAAATCCGCTTGGGTTCGGGAGAAGGGACAACGCGACGATAAGCGTTGCCATCGGGGGCAACTGCCCAGCCTCTTGCTTGGGCTAGCTGTTTAGCCTCTACCTCTGCATAAACCGCACCGATTGGTTTAGTGGGAGAGGTAAAAGCAGGATCGTGGGGATCTACTTCAATCTGGGTGAGGAGAGTAACTATCGACTGTTCTGATAACTGATTGCAAAGTTCTTGTTCGATTAAATAACCGATCGCCCCTTCAGTCTCCGCATCTAAAATATCTAAGGGATAGGGTTTGACTCCCTTATAAGCTTCGGCTTGCATTGCCAACAGTCCTACCTGTGGTCCATTGCCGTGAGTAACTACCACCCGATGTTCTCTAGCAATTTCCGCGATCGCTTTGGCTGCGAGCTTAATATTTTGTCTCTGGATTGATACTTCTGGAGGTTGACCACGCCTAATTAGGGCATTACCACCCAGGGCAATAACTACTAACATAATTATTATTTGTCCTCCCAAAGTTAGTTTGAGAAAAAATCATAACGACTAACAACTAACAACTAACAACTAACTCGCGTTTCCCAAGTTGTTACGCAAGAGAAACTGTTCTACTTGAGCCGATAGACTCGGTTTGCCAATCTCGGCAAATTCATAATGAGCGCGGATTACTGGCTTATTCAGTTTTATTAGAGAACTCAAATCGCTGGGAGTAGCTGCTACCACTACGTCAGCTTCGGCATGGTTAATCGTTTGTTCTAGTGCTTTTAGTTGGGCGGGAAAATAACCCATCGCGGGTAAGATCGAGCCGATGTGGGGATAGCGGGCATAAACTTCAGCGATTTCGGGAACGGCAGAAGCCCTGGGATCGACGATCGCTGCTGCTTGAGCGCGGGTAGCAGCTACATAGCCTGCACCATAGGGCATCCCGCCATGAGTGGTAGTAGGACCATCTTCTACGACTAAGACACGGCGATCTCGTACCGCTTCGGGATTGTCTAATTTAATTGGCGAAGTACCGCGAACAATCACAGCTTGGGGATTAACTGTCTTGACGGTATCGCTAACTCTCTGTATGTCAGCATCAGCAGCGGAATCGACCTTAGCAATAATTACAATGTCTGCCATCCGCAAGACTACTTCTCCTGGGTGGTGAGTGGTTTCATCTCCAGGACGCAGGGGATCGACTAGCACCAGATGAAGATCGGGTTTGATAAAGGGAAAATCGTTGTTACCACCGTCCCAAAGAATAATATCGGCTTCTCGTTCGGCTTTTTGCACGATCGCCCCATAATCGACTCCAGCATAGACTATGTTACCTACCTCTAGATGAGGTTCGTATTCTTCCCGTTCTTCGATCGTGCATTCGGCGACATCTAAATCTGCTTTAGTAGCAAACCTTTGCACTGCTTGCTTGGCTAAATCTCCGTAAGGCATGGGATGGCGGATAACTGCCACCTTTAACCCTTTTTGCTTCAGTAACTTAGAAAGCCAGCGAGTAGTTTGAGACTTACCGCAACCAGTTCGTACTGCCGAAACCGCGATTACGGGGACTTGGGCTGACAGCATGGTTCGTTCGGGACCCAAAAATAAGAAATCTGCACCCGCTACCATTGCCCGCGATGCTAAGTGCATGACTTCAGCATGAGTCAAATCGCTATAGGCAAACACCACACAATCTATTTGCTCTCGACGACAAAGAGATTCTAATTCGGTTTCAGCCACAATTGGAATACCTTCAGGATAAAGAGAACCCGCAAGACTAGCTGGATAGCGACGATTAGCAATGCCCGAAATTTGGGCTGCGGTAAATGCGGATACTTCCACGGTTTTGTCATGGCGGTATACCCGATTGAAATTGTGAAAATCGCGACCTGCTGCCCCCATAATGACAATTCTCGTAGGCGATCGCGCAGCGCAGCCCTTGGCTGTTCGCGTCAGATCCATTAAATTACTCCTTTATTTGATAATTAAATTGAGAAGGGATCGAGAAAAAAAGAGCCGATCTCAACGTATTATTTATACAAAACTATCTTGAAGAACTTGTGAGGGATGAGAGGGCGATCGCTCTTTTTATATATAGCAGTAAACAAACGTGTTTAAACATTTTTTTATCAACGAGCAATGTTCGGGTGTTGACTGGTTGCTAATAACGCAGAATTGCCAGTTGCTAATTGTTGAATACTACTCGCTACTCCCTACTCCCAAACCAGCAACTTTACTCATCCTAATCTAGTAATGGCAACGATTATGCAGTACTGACAAAATTTGAAATTTCTTTGGCTGTAACCCGTGGCTGTTCTAAATGGGGAACGTGACCGCAATTGTCGATCCAGACTAGCTGACTGTTGGGAATAGCGCGATCGAATTTGGCAGCGTCTTTAGTTCCTAAGATTTTATCTTGTTTGCCCCACAAAACTAAAGTCGGCTGTTGTATTTTAGAGATTTGAGCAGTAAAAGAGCCGTAACCACCGCTTTTGGTAAAAGCAATCAAAGATTTATTCCAATTGGGACATTTTAGATGCAGCGCAGCGCAGGTTTGCGCGTCTGAACTAGCAAAGCTTTTATCAAAATAAGCAGCACGACTGATGTTTTGACGAATTTTTGGGTTGCGTAAAAATTCTGTGGCGAAGTAGTCTAATGGAGGAATCATAAACTTACCGATCGCCGGTTGTTTGGCTAACCCCGCACTATCGATTAAAACTAATTTTTCTACCGCTTCGGGATAGGTAAGAGTAAAGTCAATTGCTGCTGCACCTCCCATCGATGCACCTGCTAAGATTACAGGCTGCCCAATCGTGGTTTTCCAGAAATAATATAGATGAGTTTTGATATTTTCTGGGTTGAGAGGTATATCTAAATTACGCTGGGTAAAGCCAAATCCCAATAAATCTACCGCCCAAGTAGACTGTCGTGCTGCTAGTAAGGGTAACAAACGGCGAAATTCTAGTAAGGAACTATCAAAACCGTGGATTAGCAATATAGGCGTATTACTATTTTGGCGAGCAACATAGGTAGTGGCAATATTGTCTTGACTTAAAGGTGTAGGAATAGATGTTTGCTCGATCTGTTCTGCTAGGGCGATCGAAGTTGCTTCGGTTAAATTGCTGGCTAGAGGAGGTAGGTAACTGGGAAACATTAATGAATCGAAAATGACACTTTATGGTTATTTTAAGGCGATCGCGGTTAATAAATCTTCTCTCCGCAGGTACAACTTCATCTCGGATCGAATGTTCTCAAAATCTGCGTTGCCAAATATCACTTTCCCGATGACGATGACTAGAAGGGGAAATTTCTAGATTGGATGGATTTTTAGCTAGTAGGTTGGGAAGCGAAGATTGTTTAAAGAGAAAAATAAATAGTTGCCCCACGATCGCATTCTCCTTTTGCCCAAATTCTGCCACCGTGACGATAGATAATACGCTTAACCGTAGCGAGTCCAATCCCCGTCCCAGGAAACTCTGCTTGGCTATGAAGTCGGTGAAAAGGAGTAAATAGCTTGTCGGCATAATTGAGATCGAACCCCGCGCCATTGTCCCTGATATAGTAGGTTGAACGCCGATCGGCTCGGTCTAAAACATCAAATTCGATTTTCGTTAGCGATCGCTTAGAGGTATATTTCCAGGCATTATCTAACAAGTTATGCAGGGCAATTTCTAATAGCTGAGGGTCTCCTTTTGCTTGAAGATCGGGAGCAATAGTTAACTCTACCCGTCTTTGGGGATCCCTTGCCCGTAATTCTGCCATAATTTCCCTGGCGATCGCACTTAAGTCAACCTTCACAGATTTCATTTGAGTACGAGTTACCCTAGATAGCTGCAACAATACATCAATCAAGTCGCTCATCCGTTTGCTATTCACCTGAATTCGCTGGAGATAGTGTCTACCCCGTTCGTCTAAATCGGACTGATAATTTTCCCAGAGTACCTGACTAAAACCATTAATCACTCTTAAGGGAGCCTGTAAATCGTGAGAGACGGAATAAGAAAACGATTCTAATTCTTTATTGGCTGCTTCTAGCTGAAGCGTACGCTGGGTGAGAGCTTTTTGAGTAGCAGCCAGATCGGAAACACGATTGGAGGTGTGTAGCAAGGCATAAATATTACCCTGCTTATCGTATAAAGGAGTAACTACTGTATTGAGGTCGTGAATGCCATCAGGTAATGCTACTTCCTCTTGAATGTGCAGGGCTTGGTTATGAGCAATAACTTGCTGATGTTGTTGGACAATTTGGTTAGCATATTCTGGAGCAAAACATTTGGCGATCGCCAATCCCTCGGCAGCTTCAGAATCAGCCAAACCCAGGCTTTTAGCTAGTTCAGAATTCATTAAAGAAATGGTTTGAGTTGGGACATCTACCACAAAAAGATAGTAGGGGAGCAGATTCAGCACAGTTTTCAATGAAGTTAGGGTAAGCCCCGTATCGTAGCCCTTTTTCTCACCCCAAGCCAAACTTGGCTGGTGACGTTTTTCTTGGTAGAGATGTTTTATGTTGAACGACACAAATGTTTCAGCGTCATACTTACGCCTGAATTTGCCTACTTCCCAGACGGTGGGTCGCTGCTCATTGAGCCGATCGCTACCAGCTTTATCCAATTGGTGTGGAGTAATCTCGGTTTTGGTTGTTTCTAGAACCAACTTTAATTTGGCTTCCATCTCAGCTAGTTTGGTTTCTTGACGGACAAGTTCGGTAGTATCTCTGGCAATAGATATGGTTAGTTCATCGTGGCTGCCAACGAGACTTAGGGGTGCAGAATACAGTTCCCAAAAAAGCTGTGCGCCATCACTGGTAGAGATAGTAACTTCGCTGCGAATTGCATCGGCAATTTTTTTCTCTGCTTCAACTTCAGTTATGCCAGGAGCGATATCAATTAAGGAGTAAATAATTTGTTGCAATATTATCGTGGTTTCTGCTGCTGTCTGACGTGCCAAGTTAGCATATTCAGCAAATAATTTTTCCGAAGTACCAGCGAGCTTGACTATTTCTCGGCGTTTGACTCGGACTTTTTGATTCCACTGATTGATAGTTGATATTTCTGACAGGGAGTAACCAGTTGCTTCTAACCAGTTACGATTGAAATATATAATTTGTCCCTGCTGGGTATGGATCATCACAGGAAACGGAGCATTTGCCAAACAGGCAGAAAAAGCCTTTTGTTTTAATTGTGGATAAGAGACATAAGTAGTTGATGATTTGGCATTTGGCTCACTTGATAAAGATGAATGCTCTTTGGGGGAAGCTTCTGATTTGACTTTGGTTTGAAAGAATTGGGCAAGCCGAATTTCTTCCAATAGTAGTGAGCCTAGGTGTAGTTGTGAGCGACGATCTTGTTGATGAGAGATGTCTGGGTTATCAATCACCCATTGATGAGATAGTTTGACATAACCTAAAAAAACTATCAGATAGTGATAATAAATTCCTAAGAAACTTTTTAACTTGGTCGATAAATCATTGGTAGACGGTCTGATAAAAATCAAATTAGCACAGCGTAGCAAACTAGCTTCAATTTGAGGATTATCCTGCCAGTTGCTGCTTTTAGACCATTGAGTGTCTAATATTTGTAAATCTGCTGCTATTTCTGTCTCAGTTTGAGGATAGCCAATATTTTCTAGAGCGAGTATTTCGGCTGCGGACATTCCTTGCGATCGCAAGGTGCAGCTATGACAAATAGTAAAGTAATTAATCCCAACGTAGCGTGAGAGAATCACAAACAACTTCTCTTTGAATAGAGCTGGTAGAGGATTGTTGAGATAGCTCAATAGGGTTTGTTGAAGTAGGCTTTGAGCAACTGAAGACGAGTTGAGCGCTGGAACTAAAAAGGCGGGAAAATAACCTAATTGCTTGATAATTTCGGTTTTTACTAAGGATAGATTGGCATGATTCATTGAAAATTTTAGAAGTACTATTGTATTGTGAAAAGTCACAAATTACTTCGTATTGAGCCGTAAGGCTCCGCAAACGATCAACCCACAAGGCGTTTATCCCCGTCGCATTGGGTAAACCAAATCGCTTTTGGGCTGTGACCTACCTATGGTCAAAATTTGATGTTTTAACGAGCAATTTAGAAACTAACCGTCAAATAAGCCAAGATCTTTGCCATTTTATTCTTTCTCTAGTGTTGTCGAACATACTGTATCAATAGATACGCAATGCCAGTTTCGAGAGGCGGTTTGTTAAGTCAATCGAGAGTTTTAAATGCTTCTTAGGGCAACAATCGGGTCTAGTTTGGCTGCTGCTTGGGCAGGAAAAACGCCAAAAGAAAGTCCAATGGCACCAGAAATTCCTACCGCCATCACAATAGCTACAGGAGAGATAGTGGGAGCAAGAGGAGAAACCGCTCCGACAATCACAATTCCCGTGATCCCCACAACTGTACCGACCACTCCACCAGCAGCAGAGAGGATGGTTGCTTCAATCAAAAATTGCCAGAGAATATCCCCAGACTTAGCACCAACTGCCTTACGCAAACCTATTTCTTTAGTTCTTTCGGTTACCGCCACCAGCATGATATTCATAACCCCAATGCCACCCACTAGTAAAGAAATTCCTGCGGTTGCAGCAAGTAAGACAGTTAAGCCACTGGTAATGGTATCGACAATTTCTAAAACATCTTTTTGAGTGCGGACGCTAAAGTCATCTTCGCCAGTAATTTGATGACGTAAGCGCAAGAGATTTTCAATCTGTAAACGGGCTGCGCGGATACTATTTTCGTCTCTAGCAGCAACAGAAATAAAGCTTACCTGTGTACCATAAGGAGAAGTGTCCCCGACAATCTGGTTCGCCATCGTGGTTAGGGGAAGATATACGGTGCGGTCTTGATTGTTGCCTAAAAATGATCCCTTGGCTTCTAAAACGCCAACTACTTCTAAATTAATGTTTTTTACCCTGATTTTTTCACCCAAAGGATTTTGCTGGGGAAACAGCTTATCCGCTATCTCCGAACCCAAAACCGCGACTCGCTGATTACGCTTGAGATCGACATCACTAAAAAATCTCCCCCGATCTATTTCAAAACTTCTGACGGTCAAATATTCTGGAGTTGTACCAATTATCTGTTCGTTGGCATTGCGGTTACGATAGGTGATCAGCTGGCTAGCAGTGATTTGAGGCGCAACTTCCTTGACGCTGGGTACTTGTTCTTTAATGGCGATCGCATCCGACCAAACCAAAGTTTTTGGCGCATTAAAAGTAGTGCGTCGCTCTTCTTCCGAACCTGGTACGACAAAGATTACGTTGGGTCCTAAAGATTCAAACTGTTCTGAGGCTAAATTTTTGGCTCCTTGTCCCACTCCTACCATAGCAATTACCGAGGCGTTGCCGATGATGATGCCCAACATGGTTAAGCTGCTGCGCATTTTGTTGGCAACTAAGGTGGAGGTCGCCATTTTGAAGCTTTCTAAGATGTTCATTTGGTTAAATTACGGAGCTTTATCTATATTAACTTTTAGAGCTATTAGCTTTTAGACTTTAGCTTTATATATAGCAGCTTTTATTTGATTGGTGTCAGGTCAAAACTATGATTCTTACTCCCTTGCTTGCTACTTCAATAAAAACCTATTACTCCCAACTAAAAGAAAACTAATTTATGACTATTGGTATTTGGATTTTAGGCGATCGCCTCACCACTAAACAATTATGCTTACAAAACAATCGAGATCGCAGACAACAAACGCCAGTTATTTTTATTGAGTCTAATAATTATGTTAGACAAAGACCATACCATCGGCAAAAATTGGTTTTGGTTTGGTCGGCGATGCGTCATTTTGCTGAAGAATTAAAGGCAGATAATTGGCAAGTAACCTATAAAATTGCTACTGACTTTGTTACCCCCCTGCAAACCTGGATCGAGCAACAGCAAATCACTGAATTACAGATAACTACGCCGTGCGATCGCCCTTTTCATCAGTTAATTCAAAATCTTAATCTCAACTGTAAGGTAACTTTTCTACCAGATAACCACTTTTTGTGGAGCAAAGACGAGTTTATCACCTGGGCAAAATCTCGCAACCGCCTTTTGATGGAAAATTTTTATCGCGAAGGAAGGAAAAGATTTAAGATCTTAATGGATGGGAATCAGCCCATCGGTGGCAAATGGAATTACGACCGTCAAAATCGTAAACCCCCCAAAAAAAGCTTGCAAACCCCCGAACCGTTAACTTTTGAACCTGATACTATTACTCAAGAAGTAATTGACTGGATTGAGCAAGAAAAGTTTTCTAATTACGGTCAAATTAAACCTTTTACATGGGCGGTAAATAGACAGCAAGCTCAACAAGTTTTAACTCATTTTGTCCAAGAATGTTTGCCCCAGTTTGGTACATATCAGGATGCCATGATTACAGGCGAATATACTATGTGGCATGGCTTGATTTCACCCTATCTTAATCTGGGGTTACTCGAACCGATGGAGGTCATCGACGCGGTAGAAACTGCCTATTATCAACAGGAATTACCTCTAAATAGCGTGGAGGGTTTTATTCGACAGGTAATGGGATGGCGGGAATATATGCACGGGATCTATTATTTTCAAGAGGAAAACTACGGTCAGAGTAACTGGTTTGAACATCATCAACCCCTGCCAAAATTTTATTGGGATGCTAGCCAAACCGAGATGAACTGCTTGCGCCAAACATTGACCCAGGTAGAAGAGACAGCCTACGGTCATCACATTCAACGGCTGATGGTTTTGAACAACTTTGCCCTGATTGCAGGAATTTCTCCTCAAGAAATTGAAAACTGGTTTCACGGTGCCTTTATTGACGCTTATGACTGGGTGATGCAAACTAACGTTATTGGCATGGGACAATTTGCTGACGGTGGTGTACTTGCTTCTAAACCCTATGCTGCTTCAGCTAACTACATCAATAAAATGAGCGACTACTGTGGTAATTGTCAATATAACAAAGGCGATCGCACGGGGGAAAAAGCCTGTCCCTTTAACTTTTTTTACTGGGATTTTCTCAACCGACATCGCGATCGCCTAAAATCTTTGGGCAGAATGAATCTAGTCTTGAGTCATCTTCGGCGAATTTCTGCTGAAGAGTGGGAACAGATTACCGCTCAAGCTAAACAATGGTGGGATGAGGAATTGGGTAGGAAGTAGGAAGTAGGAAGTAGCCCTTCGGGTTCGACAGTTTGCTCAAGTCGGGGAACCCGCCCAACGCAACTGTCTCAGAAGTAGGAAGTAATGACCACTAACGTCAATGTCGCTACGCTACCCTCCGAACTCCGAACTCTCAATTACTAGTACGCTTTAACTTGCCCCATAAAGTTCAGCAAAAGTTATTAATTCTTATCCAAAGCTACTTATTTACCCCATAGATTCCCCACTGTTTCCACAGGGCTTTTGAAGTTATTCACATTTTACCCAGGTTTTTCCACAGGAACTAACGTAGTAATCGAGTCTTGAGTATTTTGCAGGGGATTTTTATTGTTTACCCTCTATTAACCATTTTATAATCTGATTATGCAAACTTATGTAACAAAAAATGGAGTCAAACCATAGCTTTTCCGTAGGTCAAATAAAAAGTTAAGATTTCTGTTAACATTTTGTAGCATTGACAAACCGACCCCTTTTCAGACAACAATGATTCAGCAGATACTAAAGCAAGTATTTTTGGGGAAACAAGAATTCATTACCATAAATAGATACTGTAAGCAATAGTGAACCAACTCAAATATCTCAGACCAATTCTTCGTTGTTAACAATTAAAAAGATGTTTCTTAATCTTTGAAAATTACCAGGTTTGGCATTTTGAGTACAGCTGTTGCCTTGCATCATACAAAACAAAAAATATTAATTGGAGCATTTAAGACCATGAACTCGACCGTAAGCATCTTGGCAGAAATTCCTGAAGAACTACATTTATCACTCAAAAGCTATCTCGAAACTCATCCCCATTGGGATCAAGACCGCGTGTTTGCTGCTGCTCTATCTTTGTTTCTGTTGCAGAATGACCACAAGCAAACCATGGAATCCTCCCAAAACTATCGCGCCTGTGCCAAAGTTTATTTGGAAACTTTATTTCAATCGAATTGAAGCATTTGTGTCGAAATGCTACTGTTAAAGCCTGATTTCTAGTTCTCACTGCTTATTTTATTGATTATCGTGACTCCTGATTCAACTGCCTCGATCGTTCCTGAACTAATTGTCGGTTTGGGTAATCCCGAACCAAAATATGACAAAACTAGACATAATATTGGTTTTGCAGCAGTAGATGAACTAGCTAAAGTTTGGCAGATGCCCTTGAAGGAAAACAAACGTTTTCAGGGTCTATTTGCTGAGGGAGTTGCGCCAGGAGGACAGAAAGTTCGTTTATTGAAGCCCCTCACCTACATGAATCGTTCAGGACAGTCGGTAAGGGCAGTGACAGACTGGTATAAGTTAAAACCTCAAGCTGTACTGGTTATTTATGACGACATGGATTTGCCTGTGGGTAGGCTGCGTATGCGCCTATCGGGGTCGGCTGGAGGACATAACGGAATGAAATCGATCATTGCCCACTTAGGAGGTCAGAATTTTCCTCGTTTGAGGATTGGTATCGGCAAATCTGACGGCAACAAGGGAACTATTAGCCACGTCTTAGGAAGATTTACTCCAGAAGAAACCCAAACGATTGCAGAAACTTTATACGTATCAGTTAAAGCAGTCGAATTAAGCTTAAAAGAGGGAATTGAAAAGTCGATGAATCGTTACAATGGGTTTTCAGTTAATGCTTAACAACTACCAGTTAACAAAATAAAAAACCCCAGCTACCAGACTGAGGTCGATCAGGAGAAGATTATTCGCTTAAACCTTTGCCACAAAATAAAAGTTGACTTAGTAATAAAAAATAAACTGATCTAAGTTAGCAAACCTGTTTGATATCACTATCACAAAGCTATAAAGCAATTAAGCTTTAGGCTTTTGTTAACTTATGTATCTTAGTATAGCAGCTAATATAAACTTTTGTAACTTTGATTAATAAAAAACTATTGTCTTAACAAACTGATGAGCGATCGCCAACCCTGGAGTGCAGAAGTATCAAGCCTATTGGCAAATATCTACCGTTGCGCCGATAAAAGCAGTTGGTATAGTGGCGTAGCGTCTGCTTATGACCGCACCAGACCGAGATATCCTGCAAAGATTTTGGCTTGTATGCAAGAAATAGCTAAACTACAGCCAGGCAAAGCAATTTTAGAAATTGGCGCAGGACCAGGTATTGCTAGTGTGGAGTTGGCAAAATTAGGCGCAAAGCTGATCTGTCTCGAACCTAGTTTGCCTGCTTGTGAACTGGCTCAACGTAAATGCGCCACCTACTATCCTAACGTTGAGTTTGTCAATACTACCTTTGAAGAATACGAACTAGGCGATCGCCAATTTGATGCAGTAATCGCCACCACCTCTTTTCATTGGGTGACACCAGAAATTAGAAATCAAAAAACGGCACGGGCATTAAAAAACAACGGTTTGTTGATTTTGCTGTGGAACACTCCCCCTCAACCCAGCTACGAGGTGCATCAAAGTCTAACTAAAGCGTATCAAGCTTATGCACCAGAATTAGCAAAATATGAAGAGCATCAAAACCACCAGAAAAATCTAGCCAAGATCGGCGAAGCAGTAATTGAGTCTGGTTATTTTCGAGATATGCTTGACGAACAGATAATCAGCACGGTCACCTATAGCGTTGATGACTACCTAACCTTATTAAGTACTCTTTCACCATATATCAACCTAGAGCCAGAACAGCGAAGCAAGCTGTTTGCCGAATTAAAGCGAATATTACAGCCTAACTATAGTGGTGGCTTAGAACTCTCCTATCTTTCCCTGTTACAAATTGCCTATCGTCAGTAAAAACTGAAAGTTTTGTACTCCCCAAGTAAGTCGGTGAGAATAAACTACAGTATATTGGGAAGCATAAACATGGTAAAAACTTTTACCAATGACTGAGAACAAATTACCAATAACGCTCTTGACTAATTAATTTTAATTGTGCCGACCTATTTATCAACAATGTCTTTCTTTACTAGCGCGAGTAAAATAAATTAAAAAATCAAGTTTATTTTCGACCACGGTAATAAGTTTTTCCAATACAGATTTTTACATAGCTGAGAAAGAAGCCAATACATTTTTACTCATTAGTAGAAATCTGAGATTGCCGAACCACCTGACCATTGAGCAAATGACGTTGTACGATCGCCCTAACATCATCAGTAGTTAAATTACCGTACAGATAGCGTTTGGGAAACAGCAGCTTACGCAACTTTACACGTAACTTAGTTGGAAGCCAATTAAATTCACCTCGATTTGGTTGATAGACCATCGCCACCACGCCAGCTTCGCAACGATCTAGACAACCCGACTTGCGAACTTCAACGCGATCGCCCAATTGTAAACGATCTACTTCATCTTGAAATGCTTGATAAATATCCAAGGCACCGCGATCGCAGCAACAGCCTTCAGAAGAGTCGGCAGGGCGTTGTTTGGTACAGACGAAGACACGATACTGAGATGAATTCATAATGCTGAGCTTCAAGTAATGCTAACTAACCGCATGATATAAACAAATACTTGTATCGCCCACTAGTCCAGGGGATTTAAAGATTAACCTTGAATAATGTTGCAAAATTTAAACGTTGAGTCTATCAAGCAAAAACTTATGGCGGTTTTTTAAGATAGTAGGGCGAGGCACACCCTACTCTACTAGTTGATGTTGATTTATTATTTAGCTTCCTCTAATTGATCTAAGCGCAGCCAGACATTAGGTGTAGGTACATAAAACTGAACCAGGGCATATTCATCATTAACGTCTACTATTTCTCCCTTGCTGTTGAGCAAATAAGAAGGTAAACGAGCATCACTGGCTTTTGCTTCTACGCTACCCTCTAGTTTTTCTTTGACTACACGAACCAACGAGCCTTTTTTGATACCTGCCATAGTTACTAACCGTAATTATTTTTATAATTTCAACTTAGATTATATAGAGTCCAGTGGGCATATAGATAAATTAGGCTATTATCGACCGAGATCGCAAAACATTTAAACTCTATTAATTGCTACTTTCTACTTTCTACTTCAGCGCAGCGACTCCAGCCAATCCAGCAGTAGAAAATTAAACTGTTCGGGATATTCATCGTGGGGACAATGACCTGCATCGGGCAACTCGATCAGCTTTACCCGATGATTAAGTTCGGCGATCGCTCTTGCCTGATTGGGTGGAATCATTTTATCCTGTAGCCCCCAAATCAACAGCATGGGGACGGTTATCTGTGGTAATAACTCTTTGACCGACTTGGCAAAGCTAGCTTGTCTGACGCTACGGGATAAACGAAACAAAGTTTGTTCTGAACCTTCATCATAAGCAGGGCTGGACAGAATTTCTACCAGCTCATCAGTAACGGCTTCTTTCTTAGGGTAGGCTATTCCCGCCCAACGACGGATAAAATTGGGTCTTCTAACTAGCTTCAGAATGCCTTTGATCAACCAGGGAGATGCTACTAAATTTTCTAGGGTTGTTACTAGAGGACGAACTAGAGGTGGCAGCATGTCTTCACGCACCGATACGTCGGGCAAACTCAGCATTACTAAACCTTTAACCATTTCTGGATAGGTAGCAGCAGCGGTTAGGCAAACCAACGAACCAATCGAGTTCCCGACTAAGATTACAGGCGTGCCGATCAAAGTCTGCCAAAAATCATGTACCTGCTCTGTCCATAAAGCCGAACTATATTCGGCATCTGCCTTTCGCGATGCCCCAAACCCTAATAAATCTAGGGCATAAACCGTGTATTCCTCGGCAATAACTGGCAGATTATTACGCCAGTGTTCGATACTCGCACCAAAACCATGAATGAAGATGATCGCAGGGCGATCGCCTTGGGGTTTCTGTTTAGCTCTCAAGTAACTATAGCGAGTTTGCCACCCCCGCCAAACCCAGTCTCTTTGATTGCCAATCCGCTCCTGCCAGGGTTTGTCTGTAGTCAATTTACTTAAAAAATATTTACATATTGTTTTATTGCTATTAAAAGTATATCTATTGCTAGATTGAAGACCTGTATAATAAGTTAAATTTAAAAATAAAGTAAACTTAACATTCTATTAATAGCAAGCTCGGTAAAATAGTAGGTGATATAACTGTTTATCATCTTAAATTTAGTTCACAATATTATCAACGTAAAAGGAAAGATAAAATAC
This sequence comes from Pleurocapsales cyanobacterium LEGE 10410, assembly GCA_015207195.1. Classification (GTDB taxonomy): domain Bacteria; phylum Cyanobacteriota; class Cyanobacteriia; order Cyanobacteriales; family Xenococcaceae; genus Waterburya. The sequence goes on along the minus strand of JADEXJ010000078.1, from coordinate 6,924 downwards.
GCCTGTGAGAGATAGAAGACGCAGTAACAATAGTCGAGATTTAACTAAAACTAACGAAAGAATTCGCTTCCCAGAAATTCGTGTGATTGATTCGGAGGGTGAGCAACTAGGCATTATTACTCCTAGAGAAGCTCTTACCATAGCCCAAGAAAAAGGTTTAGATTTAGTCTTGGTTAGCGAAACCGCCAAACCCCCAGTCTGTAAAATTATGGATTACGGGAAATATAAATACGAGCAGGACAAAAAACAGAAGGAAGCGAAGAAAAAACAGCATAACGCTGATGTTAAAGAAGTGAAAATGCGCTACAAAATTGAAGAACATGACTACAATGTGCGCGTCAAAAATGCTCAACGCTTCTTAAAATCTGGAGATAAAGTCAAAGCCACGATTAGCTTCCGTGGCAGAGAAATTCAACATTCTAGGTTAGCTGAAGACCTACTTCGGAAGATGGCTAAAGACCTAGAAGATTATGCAGAGGTTCAGCAGTCACCCAAGCGAGAAGGTCGCAACATGATGATGATGCTATCGCCAAAGAAATAACAACAAGATTGCTAGAGTTATGTTTGAAAAGCCGAGAGAAGAGTAATCTCTTCTCTTTTTTAGTTGGCGGTCGATTGTTTAAATTTAAGGTTAAAGATCTTAATAGCTTATTGACCTTGGTTGGCTCTAGTGTCCTGTACTGCGATCCAAAACAAGATTCCCGTTAGGGGAATGCTAGCAGCCAAGATCAAACCCGTAACCATACTACCTAATTCTGGATTACCAGATGATAGCTCAAAGACCGAACCTACTGCTGCGATCGCTGTAATACAGCACAACAATAAACAGATACCGCTCTTAGGTGTCATTGAGATCATTTAATCTATTCTCCTCTTAGTCTGCTAGTTAGATAAACTTGTGATGTTATTTTTTGACTGGCTTGACTGCGCTAGCAGCAAAACCTCTTTTCTTTAACTCTTCATTAAGAGCAAGATTGTTTTCTACTCGATCTACAAACATTACACCATTTAGGTGATCCATTTCGTGTTGAATAGCACGGGACAATAAACCAGTAGCTTTTAGTTTACTAGGTTTTCCGTGTTCGTTTTTATAAGTTACTTCAATCTCTTCGGGGCGGGTTACGTCTAAATACACTCCAGGAATGCTCAGACATCCTTCTTCAGCAGCACATACGTTGCCACCAAATTTAGTAATCTTGGGGTTAATTAAGACTAACGGAGGTTTGTCGGGCTGATCTAAGGCAATATCAATAACTATCAGCTGCTTGTGGATGCCTACTTGAGGTGCTGCCAAACCAATACCATCAGCACTGTACATGGTCTGCAACATTTCCCTGATAGTTTTACGGATCTTGTCATCCACTTTGGCAATACGTTTTGCAGGCTGACGTAATACGCGATCGCCTAAATAGTGAATATCTAATGGTGGTTGTTCTAACTTTTGCTTCTCGACTGCTACAACAGTGGTCATAGGATTTGATAGTGCTATTAAAAATTTTTTCTGATTCTATTTTATCGTCAATTAAAAGCGATCGAGGGTAGGCTATTACTACTCAACTTATAGAGTTTTTAAAATTGGTAAGATACATCCAGAACCTTCGACCCCAATTAACAGCCAACAGTATATGAGAGATTTGTATCCGCCAATCGAACCTTACAATGAGGGAACGCTCAAAGTCTCGGAACTACACACCATTCATTATGAAGAGTCGGGTAATCCTCAGGGAAAGCCTGTGGTGTTCCTTCACGGTGGTCCTGGTGGAGGCACAACTCCCATGTATCGACAATATTTTGACCCGCAGCAATGGCGCGTTGTCATGTTCGATCAGCGAGGCTGTGGTAAAAGTACTCCCTATGCAGAATTAAGCGAAAATACTACCTGGGATTTGGTCGAAGACATCGAAAAGTTAAGACAGCACCTCAACATTGAGCAGTGGGTAGTCTTTGGGGGAAGTTGGGGCAGTACTTTGGCTTTAGCCTATAGTCAGACTCATCCCGATAGCTGTAAAGGCTTGATTTTGCGAGGAATCTTTATGCTGCGTCCCTCAGAAATTAAATGGTTTTATCAAGAGGGGGCAAGCAATATTTATCCCGATGCTTGGCAAGAATATATTAAACCCATTCCCCCCGAAGAACGAGGAGATCTGCTTTCAGCTTTTTACAAAAGATTGACCAGTGAAGATAGACAGGTACGTCTGGAGGCTGCCCGCGCTTGGTCGGTTTGGGAAGCCAGCACCAGCAAGTTAATTCCTTCAGTGACCAGCAAGCAACGTTTTGCCATGGCGGAGTTTGCTGAAGCATTTGCCCGTATTGAGTGTCATTATTTCGTTAATCAGGGCTTTTTTAGCAGTGAAAATCAACTAATCGAGAACATCGACCGTATTCGTCATTTACCAGGGGTTATCGTTCAAGGAAGATATGATGTGGTCTGTCCGATGATTACCGCGTGGGAACTACATCAAGCATGGCAGGAGGCGGAATTAATTGTGATTGCCGATGCGGGACATTCTGTATCCGAACCAGGAATCAAAGACGCTTTAATTAGAGCCAGCGATCGCTTTGCTGCGTTATAAATAAGGAAATAGACTGTCTATTTTGTAGTAGATTTAACTTATAAATGTTTGCTTTAACAAAAAACACTTCTCGCCAGAGAGAAATTGCCGAGGTAGTATTCCGTAACGGTTGGGACTATGCGCGAGGATTGTTGACTGGCAATAAATCAGATGAACCTCGTCTTCCTTCTCCCGAAGTTTTACGCAACATTCTGATTGAATTAGGACCAGTATACGTTAAGCTGGGTCAACTACTTTCTACTCGACCCGATCTTCTGCCAGGTCGTTATGTGGAAACCCTGACCGACCTTCAGACAAACGTTCCCCCCGTCCCCTGGGAGCAGGTAGAAATTCTCATTCAACAAGAGTTATCTCAGCCGATAGCAGCAGTTTTTAGCAATATTGACCGTGTGGCGATCGCAGCAGGCTCGATCGGTCAAGTGTATCGGGCAGTTTTGCTCGATGGGCAGCAGGTTGCTCTAAAGGTGCAGCGTCCTGGAATTGAGATTGTAGTTGCTCAAGACATTGCTTTGATCAAAAGTCTGGCGGAATTGGTTTCTCTGACCGAGTTTGGTAAAAACTTTGATATTGTCGGTCTGGCAGAAGAATTCAGTGGCGCGCTTCAGGCTGAATTAGACTTTACTACAGAAGCAGAATACACCGAACAACTGCGACAAAATCTGGCTGAAGGCAAGTGGTTTGATTCTAAACAGTTAATTATTCCCCAGGTATACGACAATTTGACCACCACGAGAATTTTGACTCTTGAATGGTTAGAAGGAGTGCCAATTCTGGAGGCTCAGCTACCTAAAATTAGAAACGATAAAGATGAAACATTCCAGCGCAGCGAAATCACTACTGTTTTATTCAGGGCTTTCTTTAAACAGGTATACATAGACGGTTTTTTTCATGCCGACCCCCATCCAGGAAATATCTTTTATCTTGAGGATGGACGTTTAGCACTTTTAGACTGCGGTATGGTAGGTCGTTTGGATCCTCGTACTCAGCAAATCCTGACGGAAATGTTATTAGCCATTGTCGATCTCGATGCCAGTCGCTGTAGCCAGTTAACCCTGGAGTTGGCGGAGGCTAGTCAACAAGTTGATTTGAATCGCTTGACCAATGAATACGACAAAATGTTGCGTAAATACTACAATCGCAGCATTTCTCAAATTAACTTTAGCGAAGTCATCTACGAGATATTACAGGTATCTCGCAACAACAAAATTCGGCTTCCTAGCAACATGGGACTATATTCTAAAACTTTGGCTAACCTAGAAGGAGTTACCAGGGCTTTTTATCCCCAGGTCAATCTTTTAGATGAAATTAGACCATTGATGGCAGATGTATTTCGCCGTCAACTATTAGGAGAAAGACCAGCAGAGACTTTGCTGCGAATCGGTCTAGATTTCAAGAGTCTTTCCCTGCAATCGCCTCGTATGCTGGAGTTACTCTTAGAGCGACTTACTTCAGAAACTCTAAAGTGGAACGTTAGCATCCGTCAGATAGACATTTTGGCTGTTAGTTTGGAAGATTCAGCTAACCGCCTTTCCTTTAGCATCTTGGTTGGCTCGCTAATTATGGGAGCAGCTATTATTTCTACTGGTTCTGCTACGACTCAAGTTTCTGTTTTGAGCAACGTTTTATTTGCAGTGGCTAGCCTGCTTGGTCTTTGGCTAATTATTAGTATTCTGCGATCGGGAAGACTCAAATAACGTTAGTCAGAGCGAAGATAGTCTATCAAGTTGACTGTTTTTTCTGCCTCATCGATTTCTTTTGTTTGACCTTGGTAGATGTGCCGAGGTTTTTTATTATCATAGTTCTTCTGGATATTCTTGATCTGCATAAGCGTCAAAATCATCGATCGCGACTTCATTAATTACTTAATTACTTGTTTGAGTTTTTGAGATTTTTCAACAGTTGGAGTGTTCTATCATCTCGTTCGCCTTGGAAATACCGATCGAGAACATGAACAAACACGGAATCTGTCGCCACTTCAGAAAATAGTGTCATGGAAGATTTAAGCTTGCGATCGTCAGGATAGCCAAAAATTTCTGAAACTGTTTTTTCTTTAATGGCAAGAACCGTGTTGGTACATTCCAACAGTCTTGCCCCAAGAACTGGATGATTGAGATATTCTATAGCTTCTTCAATGCTTTTTATGGCATAGCGTCTTGCCGTTGCGCTACGTCCCAATCCATCAAGTTGCGGAAATATGTACCACATCCAGTGCGATCGCTTGCTCCCATTCTTTAACTCTTCTAGAACGCGATGGTAAATACCTTCTTGTGCGCTAATAAAACGATTTAAGTCACAAGAATCGTTAGGGTTTAACTTTTTAGCTATGTCTGTCATGAATCAATTACCGAATCGTTAATAGAACCAGAGCAACTCCGCAATAGCTTACTATTGGTGACGAGTTTATCGACATCACAAAATTTGGGGATTTGTGCCGATAACTCTCAGCAAGGCTTTACCGCTTTAGCTAGCTATCTAGAGGCTTTGGGTTATCAACATGACGATTGGACAAGCTACCTACAAAGCAGCGTTTCTATTGGTTCTGAACCAGTTTATCTAAAATTTAGTACTCAGAAAATGTCTTACTACTCAAAAAAATATACAGGAGAATATCGAGGTGTTATTGTCTCTTGTCAAAGCGAAAATGAACTGATTGCTGGAACATACGGTCATTTTCCTCTGGATCTGTTTCTGAATAGTTAGTAACTACTGACTAATTTAAAAAGCCCAAAAAAACTTTGATTAAAAAGAAATGAGTAAGTTGCAACGACAGGAAGATGAGATGTATGAAGTAGCATACATGAAATTAATTCTACCAGATTGTCAAATCTGTAAACATCACCACGGTCAAACTTATGGAGGTGTTGAGCTAGTATGTGCGGTTCATCCCTATGGATACAGTGGAGATAGCTGTCCCGATTATCAAGCAAAAAAAAGGGGACTTCGCGGACATCTCACGGGCGATCGCCCTAACTAATCCAAATCGCTCAACGCTCCTGGTACATAGGCGTTAAGTAGAGATGTTAGTTAATGGCAAGGTAGTAGAGACGATTCAAAAGTGCAACTCTGCTGTCTAACCGAGAGTCGCTGAACCAAGAATCCCCCTCCTTAATCACCGTTAGGAAGTAGGCGGGGGAGTGTCAATTAATCTCCCAAACAGATACCCAAACCTCTGGCGGTTTTAACTAAGGTATCTTCAGGATCTACGACACGATAATCTTTAATCGCCTCCGCAATCGGAATACTTATTACCTGTCGATCTTGCCAGGCTACCATGCGATCGTATTTTTCTTGAGCAATTAGATTTACCGCTGCTACCCCAAACGCCGAAGCTAAAATGCGATCTAAAGGTGAAGAAATACCACCTCGTTGAGTATGACCTAAAACCGTTACTCTAGTTTCCGCCCCGCTTTTTTGGGTAATTTGTTCGGCTAAATACTGACCGATACCACCTAAACGACAATCGGCAAAATGTCCCTGTTCTAAAACATCTCCCGACTCGGTACAGACAGCTTCAGAAACGACAGCAATCGAATAATTCTGACCCCTAGCCTGTCTCTTTTTTATATGCTGACAGATATTTTCGATTTTGTAAGGAATTTCGGGAATCATAATCATGTTCGCGCCTCCTGCAATTCCTGCATTTAAAGCAATATGTCCTGCATCCCTACCCATCACTTCTAAAACCATTACTCTACTATGACTGGCAGCGGTAAAGTGGAGGCGATCGATCGCTTCGGTGGCAATATTAACCGCCGTATCAAAACCAATCGAGCGTTCCGTAATCCCCACATCATTGTCGATAGTTTTGGGAATGCCTACCAGATTAATTCCTCCTTGCTGTGCCAGCTTCCGCAAAATAGCCAAACTACCGTCTCCGCCAATCCCAATCAAGGCATCCAAATCCAATTGCCGATAACCTTCGATAATTTCTGAAGAGCGATCGCATATCATGCCATCAGCCATCGGAAAAGCAAAAGGATCTCCCTTATTAGTCGTCCCTAAGATTGTTCCCCCCATAGTCAACAAACTGTCTACCTGAGTTACATCTAACGGCATTGCTTCTGGAGGGCGAGACATCAAGCCGTGAGTCGCCTTGCAAATTCCCAATACTTCCCAGCCATAAACATTCACCGCGCAGCGAGTTACCGCCCGAATTACCGCGTTCAATCCAGCACAGTCGCCACCACTAGTTAAAATACCAATTCGTTTTCTTTCTGGCATTCAATCAAATTTAAATTATTTATCCATCTTATTTTCTATCTAGTGGTTACAAAGACTACCAAACTCAATAAAACTTCTAAAAACTGCCTAACTCACGGTTGGTCTTTAGTATTCACTTCCCCCATTTCCC
>JADEXJ010000326.1 GCA_015207195.1 Pleurocapsales cyanobacterium LEGE 10410 | reverse complement strand
AGTTTTCTCCTACCCCATAAATAGCTTCAGAGACAATTGCTTTTTGAATATCTTGGCGATAAAGACCGCTACTATACTCGGCTACAAGGTCTAAATAGTTATAAAAGCCCAGGTCGGTAGAATGGGAGTTGCGATGATTTAACTTACCATTTTCAATGAGAAGCAAACTGGTATTGCGATAACCAAACATTAAATAGGCAGAGGTTTGATTTTTAATCGTATCGGCACTCATAGTGCGAGATAGGTAAGAATAAATTCCACTACCTTCTGGTCTAAATCCGATGTTGCTTTCTTTAATCTGGTAGGAGACTCCGCTGTAGTTGAAGTATTCTAAAGCCTTTGATAATTCCGATTGGACAAACTCCCGATCGTTTGTCTCAGACATGGGTAATAGCAAAGTCAACTTTAGCTTGAATTGGTTTGGTAAAGACTCTTCGTGAGCGATTTGCCCAATAATTCCTAACGTTTTAGGAATTAGAGATTCGGACTTGAGTTGACGTATACTTGACTGCACTTTTGCCTGGACTGCCGAATCACCAACTAGATAATACTGCTCGTCGTCAGGCAATTTGACATAGGTTTCTTCTGCTTTTGGTGCGATCGCCGTAGGACAAATAACTGAACTGGTAATTGAATATTTTGGTTTACCTCGTCGGGAGCATGTCAAATATGTCGATACAAACGAACTATTGTTATGGCAGCTAAGGGTTACAGTTAGTGAATTAGTTACATAGTTCAAGCGTTCTTACAAAACTGACATGCTCCCTACCTCGTCTGCCCTTGAGGTAGATACTTTTAGTGCAACTAGTACCAGGATCGATTACCAAAGTTAGGGTTGTAACTTTAGTTTTAGCTGGTGGGGTAATAGTAGTGGAGACGGTTTTATTTGTACTCATAATAGTTACGCGCTAGTCTCAGGACTAAAGGTTGCTTGATACTCTAATTGGCTTACTTCTTCGTAGAAGCTGTCGTAGATCTGCCACATATTTTCTGTCCATGATTCTTCATCTTCTGGCTGGATTTGGGTCAGATTTTGGCTGATTACTAAGGGTTCTATACCTTCAGTTAACTGCTGTTTAAAATGGGCGATAGTGGCTTCTAACTCTTGAAAGGGAGTCAAATTCTTTACCTCTTCTTCCATTAAGGTTTCATCTTGCTGCTCGACTACTATAAGCTGGGATGTTTTTGAAGTAGAAGTATGAGCTATAGAGTTTGATAGTTGAAGAGATCCAGATTGACCGCCATCGACAAGACTTACTCCCGTCAGAATTTGAATTATTTCTATTTGGCTTTTGAGTTTGCTCAAAGATTCAACAACTATTGCTTTAAAATTGGGGTCTTCAGGAGACAGAACTAATATCAAGTACGGATAATCAATTAAAATAGAAGTGCATCCATTCAAATGAAGTAGCCGTGCCAAAACAACTATCTCTAAGTCAGCACTTAAGTACCTTAGAACTACTAGACAGGTATGGTAATGCTAGTAGCGTCATTGAAAAAAGCCACTATCAAATAATTTGGTTGCTATCAACAGGAAAAGCTCCAAAACAAGTAGCTGAAATGACAAGCTATAGTCAGACCTGGATTTATCAGTTAATCAATCGATATAATGAGCGAGGAGAAGAAGGACTAGGAGATTTGAGAGCTTCCAATCCAGGGAAAGAGCCATTACTCAATGATGTGCAGCAGGCACAATTGCATCAAGTGTTAACGAATCCTGCTAGGGATGGAGGCTTATGGAATGGTCGAAAAGTTGCTGAATGGATGAGTCAAATAACCGGAAAAAAAATTAGTCGGATGAGAGGATGGGAATATCTTAAGCAAATGGAATATTCCCTCAAAGTGCCAAGACCAGAACATGATGAAATCTCTTTAGCAGAACAACCAAGCTGGAAAAAAAACTAAGTTCAAAACTGTCTTGGCTTCAGGCTCAATATCCAGAAGCAGATATCGAAGTCTGGTGTGAAGATGAACATCGTTTGGGACTACAACCAATTTTACGTCGTATCTGGACACCAATTGGAGAACAACCGCTCGCCAAAGTTAAGACTAAGTATGAGTGGGTGTGGTTATATGGATTTGCGACGCGAAGGACGCGGAGCGCGACGCGAAGCTAGTCCTTTAGGGAAGCGGAGCTAATCCTTGACCGACCCTAAAGGGTATATCGAAGTGTATCCCTTTAGGGACAGCTTCGCATAGCGGAGTGTATCCCTGTGGGATAAGGGAATCCTTTAGGATAGGGCTAGTCCTTTAGGGTTCACCCAGAATCGGGAGAAAATCAAGGCGTGGATACTGCCCTATACCAATACCGAACTATTCAATCGAGTTTTAGCCGACTTGGCCCATGAATTTCAGCTCAATCGCCACCAAAGAGTTTTGTTAGTGTTAGACCAAGCAGGATGGCATATTTCTCATCAACTAAAACTACCTGAAGGATTGGATTTGTATTTCCTGCCAGCTTATTCTCCTGAGTTACAGCCTGCCGAGCGTTTCTGGC
>JADEXJ010000077.1 GCA_015207195.1 Pleurocapsales cyanobacterium LEGE 10410 | reverse complement strand
GCACGAACGTAATGCACACAACTTCCCTCTAGATTTGGCAAGCACTGAAGCTGCTCCTGTAGCATTAACTGCTCCTGCAATCAACGGTTAAGTTGAGTTGAGTTACTCAGCAATCAAGCGATAAGTAATAGATAAAAAAATGCTCTCCATTAGTTTGGGGGGCGTTTTTTTTTGGGATGGGTTTTGCGGAGATTGTGATTTAACGGTATGAGTTCTTTCGATTAAATTGCTAAGAACCTTATCTGGTCAAGACAATCTTCAATTTCTGGAGATAAATATGCACGCTTAAGCAGGTCGGCTGTCCTCATTCATTGGTAAAAGTTCTCACCCTGTTTATGTTTCCTAACCCACCCTACTGGCGCGTCAAGGTTAAAATAGTGCAATAAATGAGTGGGAAAAACAAGGACTATCTGCTACATCTCAAAAACCCAATCACTTGTTGGTAAGCAAGCAAATCATCTGCGTTGCGGTGCGACCCTGGCGATTTTTAATCGCCTAAGGAACGCCCTAAAGGACTAGCTTCGCGTCGCGCACCAAGAATCTGCGTTTATCTGTGGATCTTTCTAATGCATCAAATTAAGCTTGACGTGTCAGTAGTTTATTCTCACCGACTTACTTGTTTGTTTAAATCACTCTACTCCTTCAATAGGTGCAAAACCCTGACGCTGGATATTTTCTGTAACCACACGGGGGTCTAAAAATTGCAACAGGTAATCTGGACCTCCTGCTTTGGAACCGACTCCAGACAGCTTGAAGCCACCAAAGGGTTGGCGAGCAACGATCGCCCCTGTAATAGTGCGGTTGATATAAAGGTTTCCTACCTCAAATTCGCGGGATGCGCGATCGATGTGGTTAGGAGTACGGGAATACAAGCCTCCTGTTAGGGCATAGTCTGTCCCATTAGCAATAGATAGGGCTTCGTCAAAGTTATCTGCCTTCAGTACCGCCAAGACAGGACCAAAGATTTCCTCTTGAGCAATATTAGCCTCTGGAGTAACTCCGCTAAAGATTGTCGGTGAGACATAATAACCACCATCGGGAACGGACATTTCTAGGGCTAGTTTGCTTTCCTGTTTCCCCTGAGAAATATATTCCAAAATGCGATCGCGAGCCTGAGGATCGATGACTGGTCCTACCTGGATGCTCGGATCGTCTGCTGCGCCGACATTGAGAGATTTGGCAGCTTCGATCAGCCTTTCTAGGAAAGCATCATAAACTGGTGTAGCGACAACTACCCGCGAACAAGCGGAACATTTTTGTCCAGTATAGCCAAATGCTGACTGGACTACTCCTGCTACTGCCTGGTCTAAATCGGCACTTTCATCAACGATGATGGCATTTTTGCCCCCCATTTCTGCAATGACTCGCTTGAGATGTTTTTGTCCTGGCTGTAGTTTGGCTGCTTGGGCATAGATCCCACAGCCGACTTCTCGCGAACCAGTAAAGGCAATGACGTGGGTGTCTTGGTGTTCGACTAAATACGTTCCTACTTCTGAACCTTTGCCAGGAACATATTGGAATACTCCAGCAGGAATACCAGCCTCAACCAAAATCTCGGTTAATTTGGCAGCAATCACCGAAGATGTTGCAGCAGGCTTTAATAGGGTGCAGTTACCTGTAACCAAGGCTGCAACGGTCATGCCAGTGGCGATCGCCATGGGGAAATTCCAGGGAGAGATGACTACGGCGATCCCTTTGGGTTGATAGAAATAGCGGTTGTTTTCTCCTGCTATGTCGTAGTTTTTGCCCGCAGCCAGTTTCTCCATTTCCGCAGCGTAGTAGCGACAAAAATCGATCGCCTCAGAAACCTCCCCGTCAGCCTGGGGAATTACTTTACCTACTTCTAAACAAATCCAGGCATTTAATTCGTGCCGTCGCTGTTCCATCAGATCGGCAGCCTTACGCAAAATATCAGCTCTTTGGGTGACTGGGGTAGCCTTCCAGGAGGCAAAGGCAGCTTTAGCAGCATTCATCGCCTGTTCTGCCTGTTCGACAGAGATTTGCCCCACTTTACCGATTAATTCGCTTTCTCTAGAGGGGTTGCGCGAGTCGATATAGTTGGCTGTTTCTACATATTCGCCATTAATTAAGGGTAAGTAGGTTTTGCCGAGTTGCTGCTTGACTCTTTCTAGTGCTTGCTCTGCTTTCATTCGTTTCTCTGGATCTGCGTAGTCAGTATCTGGGGCATAAGCAAATTCCTCGTGGTCTTGTTGGGCGGATGATAGAGCTTCTCCATCATCCTCGATAACTGGAGGAGCAATCAGTTCATCAATTGGTTTATTTTCTTGGTTTTGCCGTAAGAAAGAGCTATTTGCCGTATTTTCCAACAATCTGCGAATTAGATAAGCCATTCCTGGTAATAGGTTGCCGTAGGGAGCATATACCCGTACTCGATGCCCCCGCTTAACTAAAGCCTGAGCTAATTTATCTCCCATACCGTATAGCACCTGCATTTCAAACCGACGGGGAGGAATTTGCAGAGTTTCGGCGATCGCACAGGCTAAAGCCTGAGAGCGTACATTATGACTGCCGATCGCACCGTAGAGATATTCATGGTTTTCCAGCAATAGCTGGGTCATGCGTTCGTAATTGAGGTCGGTGGCTGCTTTTTGAGCATATACGGGCTGTTGCCAATGATTTTGTAAAGATGTGATAGTTTCTTGATCCCAATAGGCTCCTTTAACTAAGCGCACGGTTAGAGGATGCCCTCTTTCTTTTGCCCACTCGATTAAATCCTCTAAATCTTGGTAAGAATCTCTGAGATATGCCTGGAGGGTAATCCCCAAATCGGTGCGAGAGCGAAACTCTTCTTCCATCAGCAACTCTTTAAGAATCTGGAGGGTAAGATCCTTGTAGCGATATTGCTCCATATCAAAATGGATGGCTGCCCCTAATTCTGCTGCCCTACGTAACAAAATTCTCAAGCGATCGCATACTTTCTCTTTACTACCAATAGGATTGAGGGGATCGAACTGAGAATAAAAAGCGGTGAGCTTGACCGATACCTGTACTTGGGGTAATTCTTCACCATCCGCTAAATCGATACCTGGTTTACGTTTCCAGGTTTGCGCCTTTTGCGCCAGCTGCTCGATTAGATCTAAATAACCCTGTAAGTATTTTGCTGCTTCACTTTCAGTAATTACCGCTTCCCCTAGAAGATCGATAGTATAGGTCATGCCTTCTTTGCGCAGGCGATCGATAGTTTTGATCACCTCGTTGATATTTTCCCCAGCGATATATTTATATGCCAGAGTTTCTACTGCTTTGGTAATCGTAGCTGCTGCGGTTTGGGCAGGAAAGGAATCAGGATCGCTAAAATTAAGAATACCTTTTAAGGCATTGGGTAACTCCACTTCTTCCGCACTCATATATTGCTGAAAGTGGTTGGCAATTTCGGCTTTACTTTGCAGGGCAGGAATAGCATCGATAAAGCGAAACATCTGTACCCGTAATCCTGGGTTAGCCATTGTCCAGTCGAGAACTTTATCGTCCCAGCGCATTTGCTCCCTCACTCGATTAAAGATATTACTCTTTTCTCTAGTGCTTTTAATCAATTCCTGGGCAATTGACTGAGTTGTTGATTCGTAACGACGATCTATTTCTGCTTTGTTGGCTTGAGCTACCACTGGTTAATAAACTCCTAGTATCAGAATCAGGGAACAATAGATGGGGATTAAATTTGAGTAAGGCTGTATTAAAAACAAAAATTTACCGCAAACAAGCTTTTGGCAAAAGGTAACAGCTTTGTCAGTAAAAGCAAATCGCTTAAAAAAAGTTTAGTAATCTTTAGCCTTTTAAGGAACAAATAACGAGATATGATTACATAATTGAGGTTCGCCTTCTATTTATATAATAACGCTCAGGTTAGATTCAGATTCTCAAGATAACTTAACTATTAGAGCAGTGGTATCGCCTTCTCAGGGGGCATCCCTGGGCAGAATAATGTCTAATTTTATTAAATAATCATTTTCCTATGATAGCGATCGCCAAAGAGACTATTGAACAACAGGCAAATCGGCTTTTAGAAAAGTCAATCATTTACTATAACAATCAGCCCGTAGGGGCAGTAGCTGCCTCAGATTCTGAAAGAGAGGCTCTTAATTACGATCAGTGTTTTATTCGCGATTTTATCCCCGCAGCCTTGGTATTTTTGATTCAGGGCAAAACGGATATTGTCTATAATTTTTTGATTGAAACCGTAGGGCTGCAAAAACAGAAACGGCGCGTCGATTGTTACGAGCCAGCAACGGGTTTGATGCCCGCCAGCTTCAAGGTCGAATCCCAAGCAAACGGTCAATATCTTCATGCGGATTTTGGCGATAAGGCGATTGGGAGGGTGACTCCGATTGATTCTTGTCTGTGGTGGATTATTTTATTGCGGGCTTATGTTAAGGCAACGAAAGATGAAACCCTCGCCCACCAGAGTAGTTTTCAAGAAGCGATCTCTTTTATTTTGGAAATCTGCTTGGGACCACAGTTTGAGATGACACCGACTCTCCTTGTACCTGATGGTGCGTGTATGATCGACCGTCCGTTGGGGTTAAGCGGACATCCATTGGAAATACAGGCATTGTTTTATTTTGCCCTGCGTGCTGCCCGCGAGTTGCTAACCAAAGATGCAGCAGGACAAGTCTTAGTTAAAGAAATCAATAACCGTTTGGGCAGTTTGCTCTTTCACCTGCGGGGTTATTATTGGCTCGATTTAAAACAACTTAATGAAATTCATCGCTATGAGTCCGAACAATTTGGCGAGTCGGTAGTCAATAAGTTTAATATCTATCCCGATTCGATTCCCTACTGGTTGACCGAATGGATGCCAGATCGCGGAGGCTACCTGGCGGGTAACTTAGGTCCAGGAAAAATGGATTTTCGCTTTTTTAGCCTGGGTAATTTAGTGGCAATTATGGGTTCGTTGACCACCGAACAGCAGTCTCAAGATATTCTGACCCTAATCGAACAGCGATGGTCGGATTTAGTCAGTAAAATGCCGATGAAAATTTGCTATCCCGCAATTGAAGGATTGACCTGGAGAATTATTACTGGCTGCGACCCGAAAAATACCCCTTGGTCTTATCATAATGGTGGTAGCTGGCCCGTAATGCTGTGGATGATGATGGCTGCTTGCCAGAAAATGGGGCGGGAAGACCTAGCAGACCGAGCAATGGCGATCGCGGAAATCCGCCTCATGAGTGACGATTGGCCCGAATATTACGATGGCAAAAACGGACGTTTGATCGGCAAGTCCTCGCGCAAATTTCAGACCTGGACGGTGGCTGGTTGGCTGTTGGCAAAATTGTTAAGAGAAAATCCTGACTGTCTTAATTATGTTTGCTTGGAAGAAGATACCGAAGCGATCGCCTGTATGATTTAACTATTATCAACATAGCCAAAAAACTATATTTATACAATTGTAAAAAAAAAGAGCGATCGCTCTTTTAGATAACGCTAATACTAGTCTTTCGTCTTCTATTTAATAGATTTATCTCCATGAGTTAATTGTAAATTGACTTTTTATTTAATAGCTCCCCAATCAAACTTGTAAAAAAACTTTGCTAAGGCAAATTTAATTGTTATAGGGGTTTTTTTTGTCCTAAACTGGGATATATATGAAATATACCTAAACAAAATTTTATTTGGGTCTTTTCCCTCTATAAATTGACGCTTATCGTCCGAATCTGATTAATACTATTTGGTCATAGTCATTACTGCGGGTTTATTCATTTAGATTGTTGTGGCTCAATCCTTGTCATAGCGGGGAATTGAGCTGTCAATTTTGAATATTAAATATATATAGCTCTTATAGGTTAGAAATTGTATGGAGTCTCATAATAAATACGTGAGAGATCGTCTGTCTATCTTTGTAGACGGCAACAATATGTTCTATGCTCAACAGAAAAATGGCTGGTTTTTTGATCCCAGAAGAGTACTGGAATATTTTACTAAAGATCCCACTGTAGTTTTAATTAATGCCTTCTGGTATACGGGGTTAAAAGATGCTCAGGATCAACGAGGTTTTAGAGATGCTTTGATTAGTCTGGGCTATACAGTTAGAACGAAAATTTTAAAGGAATATTACGACGATGCTTCGGGACGCTATTCCCAAAAAGCCAACCTCGATATTGAAATTGTAGTGGATATGTTTAACACCGTCGAGCAGTACGATCGCGTAATCTTGTTTAGCGGAGATGGGGATTTTGAACGGGCGATCGAACTATTACGTTCTAAAAGTACCCATATTACCGTCGTTTCTACCGAAGGCATGATTGCCAGAGAACTACGCAACGCCACAGATCGCTATATCGATCTCAACGATGTGCGGAATTATATCGAAAAAAGCGACTTTTGAATGAATAAAGCTTGAGAAGTCAAACAAACTCTTTTTACAAGCTAAGGAGCGATCGCTTTCATCGGCTGCGTTAGAGAAACCTAATATACAGGCATCAATTGAGAAAGAATTTATTCATTGGTGCGTTCTATAATGTCATCCTCTCCAGCAATACATATATATCGCCAGAAACACACCTTACTTATGTATTCTCAAAAGACGAATTGTTTTCTAGTTCTGCTCTTTTTGGATATAGCTTATAATTCTTAAATAATGAAATGTTGCCTAGTGGTAACGATTAAACTAGATTTTCTTTCGGTGAATTTTGGATTATGGACAATTTTCAAGACCGCATTATTATTTTCGACACTACCTTAAGAGATGGAGAACAGTCTCCTGGGGCTACCCTAAATGTTGAAGAAAAGCTGGAAATTGCCCATGCTCTATCCCGATTGGGAGTTGATGTAATTGAAGCGGGGTTTGCTTTTGCCAGCCCTGGAGATTTTGAAGCAGTAGAGAAAATAGCATCTCAGGTTGGCACGGAAGATGGACCAGTAATTTGTAGTTTAGCAAGAGCTATCAAAGCTGATATTAAAGCTGCTGCCGAAGCTTTAGCCCCTGCTGCCAAAGGACGGATTCATACTTTTATTTCTACCTCCGATATTCATTTGGAGTATCAGCTAAAAAAATCCCGCGCCGAAGTTCTCGATATTGCCACCGAGATGGTAGCTTATGCCAAGTCTTTTATGGATGACGTAGAATTTTCGCCAATGGATGCGGTGCGAACTGACTCTGAATATCTCTATCAAGTTCTAGAAGCTGCGATCGCTGCGGGGGCAACTACGATCAATATCCCCGATACGGTGGGCTATACTACCCCTAGTGAATTTGGTGCCTTGATCAAGGGGATTTGTGACAACGTACCAAATATTGATCGGGCGGTGGTTTCGGTTCACGGTCATAACGATTTGGGTTTAGCGGTAGCGAATTTCCTCGAAGCGATCAAAAACGGTGCCAGACAGTTAGAATGTACGATTAATGGTATTGGCGAACGGGCTGGCAATGCTGCCCTAGAAGAGTTGGTGATGGCACTTCATGTACGCCGTCAATATTTCAATCCTTTCTTAGGTAGACCAGCAGAATCGACCGAACCACTAACTAATATCGATACCCAACAGATTTATAAAACTTCTCGCTTAGTCTCCAACCGTACGGGAGTAATCGTACAGCCGAATAAAGCGATCGTTGGAGCGAATGCCTTTGCTCACGAGTCGGGAATTCACCAAGACGGAGTACTCAAAAACAAGCTAACCTACGAGATTATGGACGCTCAGTCTATTGGGTTGGTGGATAATCAACAGATTATCATGGGTAAACACTCTGGTCGTAATGCTTTTCGTACCCGCTTGGGTGAGTTGGGCTTTGAACTGTCTGAAACCGATCTTAATAAAGCCTTTGTCCGTTTTAAAGAAGTTGCGGACAAGAAAAAAGAAATCAGCGACTGGGATCTTGAAGCAATTGTCAGCGATGAAATCAGACAACCCCCCGAACTGTTTCGTTTAGAGCTGGTTCAAGTTTCCTGTGGCGATCGCTCTCGTCCTACAGCGACGGTGACTCTAAGAACTCCTGAAGGAGAAGAACTAACTGATGCAGCCATTGGCACAGGACCAGTTGACGCGATTTATAAAGCCATCAATCGAGTAACTAATATTCCCAACCAGCTAATTGAATTTTCTGTCCAGTCAGTAACCGCAGGCATTGACGCGATCGGTGAAGTTACGATTCGTCTACGCTATAAAGATCGGGTTTACTCTGGTCGTGCAGCCAATACTGACATTATTGTGGCTTCTGCGAGGGCATATATCAAAGCTTTAAACCGTCTCTATGCTGCTTTGCAGCAAGAGGAAAAAGTTGCTGCCCAGGTAGCTATTTAATAATTGAAGATTTAATTTTGAGCGATCGCTGTTATGAAGATAGCGATCGCTGTTGTTTGGTTAGAAAAATTTATGATTCGACCAGGAAAAACAGCAGAACTAGCTCAAGAGGAAACCTTGGCATCGATGGTGCGGTTTACCCCTCGATCTAATTCAAACTGACTAATATATAACTCTATTAAACTCACGGCTCTCGAACACCTGTAAGTTCAAATAGATCTATAGATCTATTTGTTAATCTATTTTTTATCAGTTACCCATCGCCCTAAACTTTGCTGACTTCAGGTTCTACACCATTTTGTTCTGGGGTTGCTTCCTGTTTTTTAGTCCATAAAGAAGTGCAGGGAATCTTACTTTTATCACAGCGATGGGCGTATTTTTCTGCCACCTCGGTTACTTCCTTGAGTAGTCCTTGGCTCAGGGTTGTCGGCTCTAATCCCAGATCGAGAAAACGCTGATTTCTGACAAATAGTTCGTTTTCCGAGGCTTCGTTGCGAGGATTTTTGAGGTAGGCAATCTCTCCTCCAGTCATTGAGGAAATCATTTTGGCAAGATCGATCACGCGATGAGTTTCAGTCATCTGGTTGAGAATTCTCACCCGTTCACCCTTACTAGGTGGATTCTCGATCGCCAGCTGTACGCAGCGTACCGTATCTTTGATATGAATAAAGGCTCTGGTTTGTCCTCCAGTACCGTGTACTGTTAAGGGGTAGCCAATGGCAGCCTGCATTAAGAAACGGTTGAGAACCGTACCATAATCTCCATCATAATCAAAGCGATTGACTAACTTCTCGTGCATCAAAGTTTCTGGGGTATTTGTTCCCCAAACAATGCCCTGGTGCAAATCGGTGACGCGGATGCCGTCATTTTTGTTGTAATAATAGAAAAATAGCTGATCCTGAGTTTTTGTCATGTGATAGACACTACCAGGATTAGCAGGATAGAGAATTTCTTGCTGAATTCTCTCGCCACTATCGGTAACGACTTCTACATCTAGATAGCCTTCGGGAATCTTCATCCCCGCTGTTCCGTAGCCATAGACCCCCATTGTACCTAAGTGTACCAGGTGTATATCTAGCCCAGATTCGACGATCGCACAAAGTAAATTATTAGTGGCGTTGAGGTTGTTGTTAACCGTATAACGCTTGTGCTTGGAAGATTTCATCGAATAGGGTGCAGCTCGCTGTTCGGCAAAATGCACGATGGCATCGGGTTTTTCAGTTAAAATAAGATTTAATAAGCGATCATATTCTTCAGCAATATCTATATTCTGAAATTTAATTTCTTTACCAGTAATATTTTTCCAGGTACTTAGCCTTTGACCAATAGGCGCAATAGGAGTTAAGGAGCTAACTTCTAACTCGTTGTCTATATTGCGTCGGGATAGATTATCGACAATAATTACTTCAAAATCGAGATTTGATAAGTGTAATGATGTCGGCCAACCACAAAAACCGTCTCCGCCCAGAATGATAACTTTCATATCTTACCTCTAAAAATAATACTCCAATGAACAATTCTTGAAACAGAATTGCTAACTACAACCTAGATTATTTAACCAAATTTTGTTACTTCGTAGAGACAAACTGGAAAAATTCGGGACGATCTTATTCGCTTTCATGGGTTTTGTAGTTCGAGGCTCGCGAAGTAAATCTTTGATCTCAGTTGTTTGGGCAGCTAGATTTTGCTAATTTCGACAGCAAATTACCAGCTTTTATTGTTTAAGATGCGGGTTTTGAATACTTGATATCCGTAGCCAGAAAAGTGAGCCAGAGGCATGGTGAGAATTACGATACTGCAATAAAACCAGCGACTGAGAAAAGAAGGGGGTTTTTGCGGATTGCCCCGCCAAATTTCGGCAACAAAATTATCTTTTAGCTTGAGATTGACTCGCAAACTCTCAACAAACGCCAGCAAAACACCCAGGATACAGATTTCTTTGATATATAGATTGACGGGAGAAAAAAACAGATCGTAGACCAATAGCAGAATCATTGTCGAAACGAACAGAAAAGGCAGCTTGCCCCTAATTTGCGATCGCTCTGGATGTTTGATCGTAGTTAGATAACGCCCCCGACCATACTTGAAATACTGATTCCACAAAGACCTCCAGGTTTTTCTTGGATAGTACCAGACTTCGATTTTTGAGCTGACATAGATAGCTTGAGGACTTTGATCGAGTAACCTTTGATTCAGTTCTGCGTCTTGGTTGGTGACTTGAGTAGTATCAAAAACCTCTTGAGTGGATAGGGTAACTTCTAGTAGAGCCTGACGTTTAAAACAGCCCAAATATACCGTATCGGCATAACCACTGTAGTTAGGATCGCGATATTTCGCTCCGCCACTTCCCAGCCAGCTACGAGATGCTAGGGCGATCGCTGCTTGAAAGGGCGTTCTGGCGACAAAACGCTGACAACCGCCAACGTTTAATGCCTTGGATTCTCGTAGAGCTAATACACATTGCTCAATATAGTCTGGAGCATAGTCACAATGAGCATCTGCCCTAACAAAAATATCTCCCGCACAGGCTTTCAAGCCAATATTGAGGGCAGCAGACTGAATGCGTTGCGGATTTTCAATAATCTTAACTACTGGATATTCATGAGCTAATTGTTTGACCCGCTCGCTAGTTCCATCGGTGCTTTGTCCGTCCACGACAACTATTTCTAGAAGATTTGGGTAATTAGAAGCTAAAAAACAATTGATAATTGCATCTATATTATCCACTTCGTTATAGGTAGGGATAACAATCGACACAGATGGATATTTACTGTAGCTAGTAACTAGGAATGAAGCTAACGGATCTTTTCTCACACTCATGTTGATTCTAGTTTAAGTTAGTTATATTTCTATCATCAGTTAGTAAAATTGTCGTCAAACACCAGAAAAAAATTCAAACAGAACCATTTTTTTGCAGGTTGCTTTAGCTCAATTTAAATTATTCATGTTTGCTGCCAGATTTTTCGTTGTCTTTTACTAGATTTCTATTGTGATATAAACTCTGGCTATAGAGTAAATTATTTTCGATAATTAACAATTTTTCGCTTTCCTGCCAATTATGAAATCGAAACTCAACTTCATTTTCTTTGTAGGTGTTCTGACGGTTTGTTTGGTTTTAGCCAAAGTTTATTCGTCTCCCGATCTATCTCGGAGTGGACAATTGAGCGATTTTACCGCTGCCATGTCGGTCGATTTGAACTCAGCCGAATCAGAGGGAAATCATAATTCAAGTCGCCAATTTCCCAACCTGGCTGTGAATGATCCCGATTCCATACCCTATGATTTTCCTTTGGGATGGTACGATAGCATAGAAAATTTGACTACTCCAGCCCGTATAGCTAATGAGGGTATCAACCTAGTCATTCCCTATACGGGAGACAAAAACGTTCGAGAAATAGAGCTTTATTTAGATCGAGCAGCATCCGCAGGAATTAAAGTGTTGGTAGAAATACCTCGTCCTGCCGTTCAGAGAAAAAGTATTCGTCGGGCTCAGCAATTTGTCAGCGAATTAAAAACCCATCCTGCTGTTTTTG
Organism: Pleurocapsales cyanobacterium LEGE 10410; assembly: GCA_015207195.1. Classification (GTDB taxonomy): domain Bacteria; phylum Cyanobacteriota; class Cyanobacteriia; order Cyanobacteriales; family Xenococcaceae; genus Waterburya. Next base: position 16,200 of record JADEXJ010000077.1, on the reverse strand, counting down.
GTTGGTATTTGTATGACGAACCAGTTCCCAACAGAATATCTCCCCCAGCTTTGCAACAGGTCTATCGGGCTATCAAGGCTGAAGACCCCAAACATACTGTTGTGGTTGCGTTCAACCGTCTCATCCGCATCACCGAATATTCTGAAGCTTTGGATACGGTAATGTATGGTAAATATCCCGTTTTGTATAATTCTGCTGAATTTGACGGTTTTCAGAACGGTATTTTTAAAAGACTAATCGACACTGGAGTCTCTGTAACCGACGATCGCCATGATTTTTGGTTCATAGTTCAAGCTTATGGGGAAGATCGCAACGGTAGACCACAGTTTAATAAAAGGCTTCCCACTGCTACTGAAGAAAAATATATGGTTTATAGCGCGATTTTGAGTGGAGCCGATGGTTTGTTTTTCTGGGCGCACTATCGCGCCCAACAGCAATGGATCGACTCGGTGCTAACGCCGATCATTACAGAACTACAAAATTATCTTCCAGCAATTACCAATGGAACTATGGATGATAGATTGACCGTAGATAATTCCGCGATCCAGACAAGTCTTTACCGCGATCCTACCACTGAAGATTTATTATTGATCGCAGTTAACCATAGCGAGAGTAAGTTGGAAACGGCGATCGCGACTAAAAATCTTCAAGCCTACTATACTGAGATTCTCCAGGAAAATCGTCGGCTCGATTTAGATCGCGGAATATTAAATGATACTTTTGAACCCTATGCAGTACATATTTATCGATTCAAATCATCCTAATGTGCTATATATTCTAAACGAGTAAGCTCACGAATTTACTCAATTGCCAATCTAGAGCGAGTTATCGGTGCAGCGTAACAAACACTTTAAAACTAGGGAACATTAGAGCAGTTATCAAGTTAAATGAGCATCAAATCAAACGTCAAACATCTTATTACTTCAAACCAAGCTGTTTCCCAGCTATTTTATGCCTGTTTTAAAGAGAAAATATTTATCAATGTTAAAAACCAAAAGATTGGCTATTACATGAATCCTCTGTTCGGTAGGTCTTTACAGGGAATAGATCTTAATGGAGAGTATGAAGGACCATTTTTGTCACGTTTAGTTGACGATTTGCTGGAATTTGAAGAAGAGATTTGCTACCTAGATATAGGAGGAGGTTATGGTCTAGATATTGTAGTTATTGACTCTTTCATTAAAGATAAAATTTCCTATTTTACCTTTGAACCAGACAAGTTTTATCAGATTTATCTGAAAAAGAATGTTTCTGACATTCCCGTTAAGATTGTGGAAAAATTTGTTGGCGATCGCACGGCAGGAAATTCTATTGCTATTGATGATTTTTGTAAAGCAGAACAGCTTGAACCAACTCATATAAAAATAGATATTGAAGGAGCAGAAATATATGCCTTAAAAGGGATGCTCGATACGATTAAGAAATATCAGCCGAGGCTTTATATTGAGTTTCATGAGGTTTTTATCAAAGAGCGTTTGAAGATGAATCAATCGGCAATTGAAGAGTTTTTTCAAATTTTGACTGAGATCGGCTACAAAATAGAGTTCAACTCCCATCACTATCCACTATTTTCGGGTAGTTCCCAGGTCTATGATTACAACTGGCTTGAAGAGAAACCTAACGATATGCTGTACGCTGTAGTATGTAAATAGTAACAATCAGGCAAAAACTGAAATACCCAAACTGAAGTACAGAGTGAAGAGCATCATCTCCAGGAACAAAAACTTTAATGGTTCGGAAAGACGGACAAGATCGAACTCGATGCCGTGTTTGTTGAATATCCTCGATGTCTAATAGATGAATAAGAAATTTACCGATTTGCTCTACCGACAAATTCCTCAAGATAGCAGCCAGCAGATAGATTCAGAATACTATATCGACTATTTATTAAATAAACGAGATAAGTCAACATTTAAAGTTCTCGACTTAGGTTGTGGTGAAGGCAAGTCAGAAGAAAAATTCCGAGCTTACGACTGTAATATTGACTGGTTTGGCTTAGACATTGCCGAATCTCCCGAAGTCAACGCCAGAGAAAAAGCTGAGGGAAATTTTTATACTTTTGATGGCATTAACATTCCTTTTGCCGACAACTGCTTTGATATTGTTTATTCAAATCAAGTATTTGAACACGTCAGATATCCCGAAGCCCTACTCAAAGAAATTTATCGAGTCCTAAAACCAGATGGTTATTTTATTGGTTCGGTATCTTATTTAGAACCTTACCACTCTTACAGCTTTTGGAATTATACGCCCTATGGCTTTAAAGAAATTTTGAGCCAAGCAGGATTAGAGGTATTGGAAATTAGACCCAGCATTGATGCACTAACCTTAATTATTAGACGTGCCTTGGGTGCGCCAAAGTTTTTTTCTCGCTGGTGGAAAAAAGAATCGCCGTTAAATTTGGTGATTAGCGCGATTGGTAAGATCGCTAATAAAGACCCAGGTTCGATCAATTCGATTAAATTAATGTTTTGCGGTCAATTTTGCTTTTTAACTCGTAAATAGTTAGGAATTACAGTCATTATCTATCAAATACAGCCTTTTGCACAACTAATTAGTACATAGCGCAATTCAACTTGTATAAAAGCCGATTCATCCATCTGTGTTTATCTGTGTTCATCTGCGCGATATGCGAAGCGGTGACGCGGAGCGAAGCGGAGCTAATCCTTTAGGAATCCTTTAGGACGCGGAGCTAGTCCTTTAGGGGACGCTATTTTAGTTGTCTTAAATGGAAATGCAAACCGCTGTAAGTCCTAGGCAAAAACTGCTGTAGACAGCAAAACGACTTTTTTCCCAGCGACTTACCCCCATTATTTCAGCGGTTCGGATAGTTCGATTAAAACCATCCAGGCTTGTTTTTTAACTATGGGTAGCTTCAACAAAACCGAATCTAGTAATTCTAAGGATTTCAAGACAGTATTAAATCCTGGCTTCCCTGCAATAAAGCTGGCAGCCAAAGAAGTTAAGTAAAAGTATTTAATGTTTATTTGCCGAAAGTGCTGACCGAAAAAAGCTAAATCCCGATCTAACAAAGGATGTTCGTCTTCCGAACGGATTGAGGGAGTCAGACGGCGATAGAGATTGATTACAACATTGTGTCCTAGAGGTTCAAGAAAAATAGCTTTGCCATTTGGTTTAAGAACTTTAACAATCGAATCGATCGCCAGGTTGAGGTCTAAATGATGCAGGATACCAGAACCACAGATTAGGTCGTATGAATCTGGCGCAAACTCTAGATTCTCGGCATTCATGACCACAAAATTAGTTTTTTCGTCAACCCCCTGGACGCTTGCTTCCTCTTGGGCTTTGGCGATCGCCACGGGAGAAATATCGATTCCCGTAACCAACTCCGCTCCCTGTTGGGCTAGCTTAAAGGCATAACTACCCGTACCACAGCCATATTCAATTACCCTCGCTCCCTGGCAGCTATCGAACAGCATTTTCTCTTTTTCTCGGAGGATCGATTTGGTTATCTGATAAAATTTACCTACCTTCTGCTGTCTCGCGCCGTCTTCGGCGAAACGGCGATCGTGAAACTCTCTTTCTCGATCGAGCTTGGCATTATCTGTTACCATTTTGGGTTACTCCTCGCATTTTTTTTCAATATACCTAAGCAGCTGGTTCGCCTTCACTATTAGAGCTTTGATACTTGTGGGTAGTTTTAACATAATATGAGGCAAAAGTAGCCTCAACCGTGGGATGAATTTGTTTTTTGCAACAGTCGGTCGTAGATCTCGCGCATTAATTCTACGTTTTCCTGCCAAACATAACGCTCCAGGACTAGCTGTCTTCCTGCCGTACCCAAGCGATCGCGATCGCCCGCTTCGATCAGTTTGACTATTGCTTCGGCGGTAGTTGGGACATTTTCCTTGGGGACAATGTAGCCCGTCACGCCATCTCGTACCACCTCTGGCAAACCACCGACATCGGAGACGACTACGGGCAGACCGCAGGCGGAGGCTTCTAAGACCGCAACCCCAAAACTTTCGCTGTCCAATCTACTAGCTGCCACGTAAATATCCATCTGATTGAGATAGTCGGGGACACGTTCGTGAGGCACTGCACCGACAAAATTAGTTACCTGCTGGATCTCAAGCTGCCGTGCCAGAGATTCTAATTCACGTCTCTGAACTCCATCACCGACAATAGTTAACTTGAGCTTATCTGCTATGGGGTTTGAGGCAAGGATGGTTCTGACTTGGGCAAAGGCTCGGAGTAAGATATCGATACCGTATTTGGGAGCTAGTTTTTTAACCGTCCCAATCGTTAAGTAGTTTTTATCCTGCATAGGTACGGGACGGAACTTTTCGGGGTCGATGCCAAAGGGGGTAATGCTGAGGTGGGATATGTCCGAACAGAGAGACTCGGTCTGTCGAGCCATCACTTCACTGGTGGAGCATACCCAGTCAGCCTGACGTAGATTGGCTGCCACCGCTCTACGGTGCAAAAAGCTGGTGGCGGGAAAATCATAGACATCGCTACCCCAGACGGATAGAAGTAGGGGATGATAGCCACCGAGGCGACCCAAAGTACCATAGCCACTGGCATAGTGTACGTGCAGTAAATCGGGCTGTATTTTGGCTAAAAGTCGTTTGAGGCGTTTGACGTTGAGAAAATATCCCAGGGGTGCTTTGTATGGCAGGTGATGGAGCTTCACTCTTTCATCTATGGGGTCGCTGGGTTCGTGCATCGTTAGCAAATGCAGCTCCTTTACCCGTTCGATCATCGCGTTTGCCCAACGCACCGTATGGATTGAATTTTGTCCCGCTAAAAAAGCTACTTTGATCTCGCTCATCGGAAATATTGATTGCTTTGATTTGCTACTAAGAATTTGTATGGGGACGATGGGGAAACTTTTTGCTAACGTAAGACATGATAATTTTGCTGGCTATTTTATCGCCGAAAACTCGATAGAATAGCCATTTTCTCAAACTCTTGATGGTTTTGCCTGCCAAGCAGCTAAAGATTGTCGCTCGCGCGATCGCATGAGCATTTAACAATTTGTATTCTTGAATGACTTCTCGCTGGAAAATATTTGGTAAACTCTGATCGGAAGTCGTCCCCCCCAGTCTAAATTTAGCCAGGGTTTGATCCAGCTTGATAAAAGTCGTCCCGTGACGGTAGAATCTCAGCATCAATTCGCGATCTGCCCCTACTTCATATTCAAGGTTAAACCCGCCAAACTTTTCGTAGAGAGAGCGATGGACGAAGCAGGTGGGATGGTTGATGATAATCTTAGCTTTCTCGAACGCCCGCTCGCTTAAGTCTCCCCGAAACAAAGATTCCGTTTGTCCTTCCTCGGCAAACCGAACCATGTCGCCATAGATTACGCAGGGCTGCCGTATTTTTCGATATTCTTTGACCACTTCAGCCACCGTATTGGGAAAATAGAGATCGTCACTATTTAAAATCCCGATTAGTTCTCCTTTTGCCAGGGCAATGCCCTTATTCATCGCATCATATAGTCCGCGATCGCCTTCGCTGAGCCAACGAGTTACAATCTTATCTTCGTACTGTTTGATAATTTCGATGGTTCCATCTGTCGAACCACCATCGATAATAATATATTCGATGTTTTTATAGGTTTGCTCGGCGATCGATTGTATGGTTTGTTCTAGGTATTCTTTTCCGTTGAAGACTACAGTAATTACAGAAACTATAGGTAAGGCTTTGGTATTTAACTCTAACGAGTTAGCTTGTGTTCCTAACTTTTGAGTCATAAATATTGTTTGACTATAGTTTGATTAAAATACTCGATTTTAAAAAATGCAAACCTTTATTTCGTGTTTGCCTCGAACATTTATCTTAATTTATTTGATACTTAAATAATGCTCCGAGAAGGAAGTTGTTTGATTTTAACATCTTCAGTAAACTTATGGGCAGCATCCTCTACATAATCAATGATTGTTGAGTTGTACACCTGACCGTCTAAGAAATTGAATAGATTATTACCCATACTAAGATTATATAGATAATAATTTAAATATAATATTTTAACGGTTAACAATAAAGTGATGATAAACTTCTTGAAAATTTTCCAATCATGTTCGATAATCAGGCAGCAAAACAATCCGCCAAAAGGGAAAAGCAAAAAAGCTACGCGATTGGAAAACATATGAATATCCTTTCCCAGATACATAAGAAAGAACAAAATTGGATAAATGAACACGAGAAATTTTTCCTGGGGCGTTTTAAATTTTTGCTTTTTTAATAAAAGTAAAATAACTAGAAGAATTACCAAATTTTCTATTAAGGTAATACCCAAATCGCTTTCTCCTGTAGGCTCTCGACCATAATATCCAGTTTTATTTACAATAATTGCAGCATACTGGGCTGGCAAAAAGCTAGTGACACGCTTTGCCCAAACTATAATAGCGTCATCCCTAAAAGGCACCATAGCTCCCGCCAGTATACAAAAAGCGATTACAATCTTATTTTTAAGCAAGCCAAGTTTGTTATATAACAGCAATAAAGGAAGATAAATAATATTAGCTACATGAGTGAATAAGCTAAGTAGATAGAATCCCCACATTACAGGTTTTCGTTCTAGGTTGATGACAGCCAATAAAAACAACAGAGTTGCTATATACTGTCTAACTAGAAATACTTGAAAGCTAAAATAAACTGGATTGGCTACAATAAAAAATAGCAATAAGCCATAGTTTTTTGGTGAGAATCCTTTGGCAATGACCCAAAAAGTCATAGCATTAAAGACAAAACACCAGAAAAAAATAAAGGCATAGTTGGAACCATCAGAAATTCGATATATAGGGTAACTGACCACCCACATAACAAATTCTAATCCATTACTTCCCGAAATCTCAAAGGGAGTTTGCCGACCTAAATTGCCATAATTATCTACGTAGACTGCTAAATCGGAGATAACATCGGCAGAAGAAGTAAAAATAGTAATTGTAAAAATTACTATTAAGGAAACAAGAAAATTTAATTTGCTTTTTGGTTTTTGATTGAGGTGAATAAACAGAATTAAGGGAAAAATGCCTAGAATAGGTATTATCAACCATAAAGCCAAGCCGATAAAAAGAATAATAGCTTTATCGTTTTTATTAGTTAATGTATCTTTTTGATAATTTTTAGTTAAAGAGACCTGCATTGCGACTTAGAATATTTTTAAAAAGTTTTTGATATCTTTGGGCTTGCTTTTTAACGGTAAATTCTTGCTCAACCTTAGTGCTGGCAAGAGCTGACAAACGCTGCCATCGTTCGGAGTCTTCTATAAGCCACAGAATACCATAAGCCAAATCTTCGGGGTCGTATGCCGTTGCCAGATAGCCGTTTTGTTGATGGTCGATCATATCGGGCATTCCGCCGACATTAAAGGCGACGCAGGGCGTGCCACAAGCTAAGGCTTCTAGTACCGTATTAGGTAGATTGTCTTGAATTGAGGGAGCGACAAACACATCTGCTGCACTATAAAGCAGGGCGATGGAAATATCGTCGTTAAATTTTCCCAAATAGCGAGTCGCAATGCCAAAATCGGGAGCGTCTTCGGGTTGAGAAGCACCAAAAATAACCAGCTCCATCTGTCGGGTGCGATCGCCCTTAAGTTTTTGTAGGGCGGGCAGCAATAAGCTGTAGCCTTTTCTCGCGTTGCTCGTAGCACTAACCGCACCGAACAAAACGATCTGTTTGTCTGAGGGTAAACCGATAATTTCTCTAGCGAGTTTTTGTCCCCAGGGTTTATATCTTTGGGTATCCAAACCGTTAGGAATTACTTCGATGGTCGCATCCCGCAGCAGCGAACTGGCAGCAGCACACTCGGCTAGCCACCTGCTGGGAGTAACGATAGTCAGGTCGAGATTTTGCCACGCTTTAGCCTTACGCTGCCACAGCCAACGGGACAGATCCCAGTCGCGATCGCTTTTGAGAATGGGACAACGACCGCAGGAATGGGTATAGCGATCGCAGTTTTGGCTATAGTGACAGCCCCCCGTAAATGCCCACATATCGTGTAGCGTCCAGACGATCGGCTTGTTCAATTTAGCGATGGATTCGACTTTTAGGTAGCCCGAATTAATCCAGTGTAGATTGATAATGTCTGGAGCGATGTTCGCAATTTGGGCAGCAACTCTATCAGGTAACCACTGCACGCTATAGGTAGTGCGATCGCGACGGGGATAGAAAAGTTTGGGGACGGCATCCAGATTGGGAGCGAGATTGAGCCATGCCTCAGCGAGCTTACCTTGGGGCGAGACGACGGTATAGTCGCCTCGGCTTTTGTCCCCCACCAACATAGTCGAGCTTACTTTACTCTGTAGACCCCGATGCAGCCGATAGGCAGCAGCATGACCCCCCGCCCTACCATCAGAACTACTAACTATACATACTTTCATGGTCTAAAAAAAATCCCGTCCATCTGAAGTAGTCTACCTGTTTTGGGGTCGGCTAATCCAGGAATAACTGCATATAGCTCATAGCCTAGTCCATCTAGAAGATCTAGCATTTCTTGAAACAGAGGTTGACCTTGGTACAGAGGAACTAAAGATAGTTCGATCTCAATCCCCTTAATTTGTGGCAGAATCTTAGTTGCTCCTTCTAGAACCTGTTTCTCAAAACCCTGCACGTCGATCTTTAAAAAAACTGAGGAGGCATTATCGAGGTAACCTTGAGCTACGGTATCTAATCTGCTAAGTTTAACGGTTTCCGAGCCGACGTATGCCGAATTAGATGCTGCCTTGAGGTGAGAATCGAGAATACCCAACACAGAACTACTCTGACTATTGGCAGAAATATTGATTTCGATCTCGTTATTTTCGTTACCGATGGCGGTACGTGGCGCGACTTCCCACAGACTGTCCTTGTCGCTGATAGTTTTTAACCTTGAGTAAGCACTCGAAAGAGGCTCGAAGGAAACAATCTTGCCAGCGTAGCCCAACTTACGCAGCAGCATGGCATACTGTCCCACGTTCGCTCCTACATCTAATACCAGGTCGATCTGATGGTAAGCAAGCGACTGGTACATTCGTGGTATTTCAGATACCGCTGGATGGTATCTCCTGATTTCCCAGCCTAATTCAGTTGCCAAATTTTTGATAATTTGCTTGAGATTAGGCATAGTAATTTATTACTTTCATAGCTGTATATTCGCGCTTTAATAGCTGCACCATTAAAAACTAAGTTTAAACCAGACTTGTAAAATAAAAGATCGAGCCTTTTTTACTCTTTACATGACACCTTCTGATAGCAAATCGGTTGTTTTTCTCACCAATATTTACTCAATTGGCTTATATCTCTAAAAATCCAAACTATAGGCAACAATTTTAATTTTTCAGCCTTGAAACAAAGAGCTATTGGCGCACTTTTATTGTTTTGTATAACAATATTTAGGAATAAACATATATAGTTCACCACAATTTTCAGGGAAGACCATTTAATAAATAAAGCCATTATGCTTTTGGCTTCTGATAGACGCTAGTGATAGAGTGACCATCTGGTAGTTCTTTACTGTTTACAACCCTTTTTTCAATCAGTTTACTCCCAAAGGTAGCGATTGCTAACATAATTTTATAAAACACTGAATTATCTATTAATTGACTTTTATTATCGTATCCAGTAGCTTTTTCAATTGTTCTTAAGATCACAGATGATCCGTACCATCTAGCATGAACCTCGGCAAGTTTATCATAATGTATATCGATAATTTCTAAATTAAAAATTTGCGCCACATATTGTAGGGATTTAGTAGACCACCAACTAAGATGATGAGGTGGCATATTTAAAATCATGTTCTTTTTCACAGAAGCAATAAAGCAGTCAGCTCTGGGTACAGAATAAATTAATATACCTCCTGGTTTGAGACATTTGAGGCTAGCTTTGATAAAAGAATGAATATCTGCAACGTGTTCTAATACCTGAAATGAACATACAACGCTATATTTTTCTGGATGTTTTTTTGCGTGTTCCTCTATTGATTCATTTAGTACTTTTATATTTTTTTCTCTAGCATAAGTTTGCGCTTGCTGACTAAATTCCAGTCCGACATACTCTTGAACCGTAAGCTTTTCAGCAAGTGTTCCGTTACCACATCCAATTTCTAGTACTGTATCTGATGGTTTAATGTGGTTTAAAGCATATTTAAATTCCTCTTTATCTTCAAGATAATACCAGCTAAATTTCTGAAGTTTTTCGTAGAATGATTCGGAACCAGTAACTGCTGGATGAAAAAATTTTAGATCCGATTCGGCGCAATGATAAAAACCAATTTCTGATAATCGATCGAACTCTGAGAGAACACTTTCGCCAATACTTTTTTCATAAAGTTCGGCTAAGATTTTTGTAGAAACTTTTTCTAGCAAGACAACGTCAGAACTACCGCTTAAAGGACAAGTTACGGTCATAAACAAATTGATTTCCTAAATATTTTAATTGATTGTATTAAAACCCTGTTGTAAAAGCTACTAAATACCAATTGTCTTTTGACTAAAAATAGAATAGATAGCTTCTGATAGGCAGCAAATCTCGTGCGATCGGCATAGTTAGTTTGTTTAAATTGATTGTATAATTTTTTTAATAAATTTTTGGTTAACTAGATAGTTATCCAGGGTAATCGCATCAAAATTCTATAATGTCTATATAGCAAGGGTTTTCCGTTTTTGTCATGTTATAAACCGATCGTCAAAAGCCTCGTATTATATGGACTTGAAAAATTAGATGCGATCGCCCTGCTTTATTTTCTGAATAATGACTATACAGAGAAAGCATCGTTTTGAGCAAAATTGAAAGGTTCGTCGGTAAAGATGAATTTTTCTACGTCGAAGAAGGTCATGGTTGTGCCGCCGCCATTGGTAATTTCAACCGAGTTAGGGGAAATCTCGTTGATAGTAACTTGTGTAGAGTCAAATTCAAATGCAGCCGTATCGAAACCTTTACCGCCAAAGACAGTTTGCTCGCCAAAACCGCTGATGGTGTCGTTACCGGCTCCCAGATCGATTTTACCGCCGCCATCAAAGCCTGAGAATTCGTCGGAACCGATACCAGTAACCTGGTCTTTACCAGCTCCAGTGCTAATTGTACTAGTTTCATCGTTGAAAATGCCGAAAGCTTCACCAGTGGCGGTGATGGTGTCGTTACCTTTGCCGGTATCAATCGTGCTGTTATTATTGTTGAAGATGCCGAAAGCTTCACCAGTGGCGGTAATGGTGTCGCTACCTCTGCCGGTATTAATCGTGCTGTTGTTATCGTTGACGATTCCATTGTTGAAGATTCCGTTGCTTCCACCAGTGGCGGTAATGGTGTCGCTACCTCTGCCAGTATCAATCGTGCTGTTGTTATCGTTGAAGATGCCGTTGCTTCCACCAGTGGCGGTAATGGTGTCGTCACCTCTGCTGGTATCAATCGTGCCACCGATATTGCGGATGCCGAAATTTAATCCCTCTCCTATAAGGCTGTCTCGATCAAAAACTGGTGTGGGAATGAAAGCTCCGGTGTTAATCGTACCAGTGTTATCGATACCGACATCTCCTCCGGCTCCGGCGATGATGTCGTTACCTAGTAAAGCGTTGACAGCACCATTATTGAATAGACCGTCAGTTAAATCTTCGGCTACGTCTGAAAGTGGAGTAAAGGTGAAGGTGGTTAAATCAGTTGCCATGGTGATTTGTTGCTTAATTTAAACAAGTCGAAGAACTGCTGGTTTAGAGCAGTGTTGGAGAGTGCTAAATCCTGAACTGAGTGAGAATTATTTAGTGGTTGAATTGGGACTAGTCTGTTGAATGTCGTTAGCCAGGACTTCCCTTACTCATTTATTGAACCTTAATTGCTAGGTTTTGTCTGTTGGATAAATCTACAGCTTTAAGTTCTTTACTCCCATCCCGCTATAAGATTACCTAAAATAGAAGAGGCGATCGCAAAGTTACGGAAATGGGAAGCCGAACACAAAAGTTAAAAAATCAACAATTATAGTCGTTCTAATTAATTTCCTTATGATTCAAGTTATCGTTTCGTGAAAATAGGGAATAGGGAATAGGGAATAGGGAATAGGGAATAGGGAATAGGGAATGGGGAGTAGGGAGTAGGGGCAAAAGACAGTAAATTATTTTCGTATGGTTCTTATTTGGAATGACTATAAATTTGGATTGACAAATTTCTAGAAGGAGGGTTGGAAAAATTAACCGAATCCATTAAACATCAAGCTCCACAAAAATTGAATTGGGAGCAAAAACAACATAAAAGCAATTCCTCTGTTGCTCGAACAATTGGATCTATCTGGCGCAATTATTACGATGGACGCGATGGGAACTCAAACAGCCATTGCTAGGCAAATAAACTCAGCAGGTGCAGACTATATTTTGACTCTCAAATCAAACCATCCAACGCAGCTTGCGAAGCAAGCAGAGCGTCGCTGACGCGACTTGAGCCTACGGCTCTGCGCTCAAGATGCGAATAATTGGTGGGGAAAATATCAATAAGAGGCAGAGAAGAGACTCTTCGAGACAACAGAATATATTTGTGAAGCAGGACACCACCGTACTTTAATTGTGGAACATAGTAGTCGTCTTCCTGTCTAACAAACACGGTTGCTTCTATTTTGTAAACCCAGACGTAAATATTTTTTTGGTTTTATTAACTACACGTTTGCGTATACTTCGATTAAAATAAGTTTTCTGGGTAAAGCTATCTGCTCGAATATGCCGAAGCATAAAGGGGGGATGGGTTAGTGGAAAACACATTTTGTGTGTGGGAAGATTAGCATATTTACTAGTGCTGTCTATGGTATTACTCGCTTCCGAACCAAAGCCGATATTAGTTACCAAATTCACATTGGGTAGAACGGTCAAACCGTTTTGCAGCCAACAGGCAAACGTCCACTGGTAATCCCAGGTATCGACTTGGCGATCGCGGGCAGCTTGAAAAACCCGATGCCAATATTTGACTGCTTGGGGCGTTTCTAGGATCGATTCTAGCCAGTTGCCATCGCGAATTTCCTGCCAAAGCTTCATTTCAAGATCGTAGTGCTGCCATGCTCTGCGCCAGGTTGCCCAACCCCAGCAGTGATTGTAACGAGAGAAATAGTAACTATAGTCGGTACGTTTGCGCCCAAGCTGAAAGTTATTACCAGAGATTGCCATTATTCGTTCGTCATCGCGATAATAGTCAAGTAGTGTGTCACAAAAAAGAAAAAAACTGGGGTGGGGTAAACAGTCATCTTCTAAGATAATTGCTGATTCGACCTGCTCGAACACCCAGTCAAGACCGCTAGACACTCTGACTTTGCAGCCTAAATTAACTTCTGAATAATTGGTTAAAACTTCGCATTTCCAATCTACGCAATCGATAATCGCCCTAGTTGCCTGACATTTTTCCGCCTCGCCAGGGCGATCGCTTCTCGCGCCATCGGCTACTACTAATAGTTTGCTCGGTTGTGCCTGGCGAATAGCTGCAAATACTCTTTCCGTCGTATCTGGTCGATTGAAAATAAGTAGAGCAACGGGGGTTTGCATAAAAATATCTCGTGCGCGGGTTTGAAACATACTGTACCAAATGACCGTAGCTAAATTAAAGATTTAAGCTTCAGCGAGGAAATCGATCGCAATTGTATTTATTGTATTTGCTGAGGACAATCGGCTTTGGCGCGCAAGATTGCTCAGGGACGAAATTGAGAATCTTTGTGGATTGCCACAAGGTTTTGAAACGCATAGATCTCGCAGAACATTGGGTTATATTCTCCCAGGGGAATTAAGCCATAGGGCAGCATTCTATAGATCTGATAGGCTGCCAACAGCTCGTAAAAATCTTTAAAAAAGGTTCTGCTGACCACGTTCATATTATTAAACTCCCAATGAATTATCTCGATCATACCGTTGGCGAGCGATCGCTGGAGTCCTTGAAGTACGGCATATTCATTACCTTCCACGTCAATCTTTAGTAAAGCAACTCTGGCAATATTTTGCTCTGAGATAAAGCTATCGAGAGCGATCACCTCGACCGAGTGTTCTGTAGGTTTGCTGGCATAAATATCTCGAATCACATCTTTGTAAAAAGTCGCATGTTCGGAACCGTCTTGTTCTGCATAATCGTATAGTTTGAGCTGAGATTTTTCTCGACCGCAGCCAAGCTGGAAAGCGCGATAGCCATTCAACTGCGCGTTTTGTTCTAGACTTTTAAAAGTTAGTGGATGGGGTTCAAAAGCATATATTTTTATTTCGGGCTTTAGTTCGCTTAACATATTTGAATAGTGACCGACGTTTGCCCCTACGTCGAAAACCACCGCATCTTCGTCCAAAAATCGGCTGATTTCTCTTACAAATGAAGCTTCACCGCTGATCAAATCGTTTTCATAATTTAAAATTCCCAAGCTATTTAAGCTCAGGGAATACAAGAATTTATTAAATTTATAAAAAGACTTTCTGGCTAACAACCATTTCAAAAATAGTCTGATTTTATTTTTATCAACTTTCATTATTTAGCAAGCTTATAAATTTTTGCGAGGCAATTTAAAACCACATCTTACCCTAAAACAATATATTTCTTACCCAAGCGAGATAGGATAAATTTTGTTTTACGCGAAACGGTACGAATAAGGCTTTGGTTAACATCCAAGTATTGTGAAACATCACTGGATAGATCATTGAGGCAAAATAAGCAGCAACGGCGTAAGATATTACTGTAGCGATCGCTGCACCGCTACCGCCATAGATGGGAATCAGCCAAAAGTTGAGCAGTAAATTGGCTATCGTTCCCAGAGAAGTAGTGGCAAAACTTAATTTGGTCAAATTTTCAGCCATTAACCATTGATCGCGGGCTACACCGAGAAACACAAACGGACCCGCCCAAATATGCCACGCCAAAATCTGTCCCGCTGAGGAGTATTCGGTTCCTAGCAGCATATTCACCAAAACACCAGAAGCAAACGTCATGATTACTGCGATCGCCAAAGACATCCACGCCATCAGATCGTAAAGTTGCTGTATTTTTCCATAATACTCTTGCTTACCTCTTTGTTTAGCACGAAGAATTGAGGGAAATACAGAAGCACAAACCGCAGTAGGAACAAAATACCACACTTCAGAAAACTTGATGGCTGCTGCATAATTACCGACGACCTCATTGCTTGTCATATTGCCCAGCATTACCTGATCGATTTTCATATAAATTGTGACCATTACCCCCGCTAAAATCAGTGGCCATGAGTCTCTCAGCATGGCGACTGCTCTGGAAGAATTCAATTTCCACCGCCAAATTGTCCAACGTTTAGGGGATGGGACAAAATTTGTTCCCTGAAGTTGTTGCTCCAACTGAGTATGGATTATATATGTCCAGACTGTAGTTACGGCTAGGACAATTTCATCGGCTAATAATAACCAGACAAATGCGCTTAATGGAAGACCAAGAAAAATAAATAGTAACTTAACAGCAGAACTCAAAATAAGTTTGAGGCTTCTGACTATGACGATCGACCTGGAAAGAACTTTTGACTGAAACCAAAAATTAATCACCTCAAAAGTCCGAAACACCAGACCCAAAGCAATAACTATAGTTATCCAGTGTATTTGAGGGTCTTGATTCAAGAGCAACACAACGCAAACGATTAAGACCGAGGTTGCCAGAGAGCCAATTAGTTTGAGAACCAAGGCAGTACCCAGTATTTCTGGCGTAGATTCTTCTTCCTGCACCAAATTGCGAACTACAACATGATCTAAACCCAATTTGGCGATCGCGCCAAACATCCCCACCAGACTCAGACAGTAACTGAGTTTGCCAAAATCATCCGAGCCTAAATATCTGATAACGTAAATGCCAATGGTTAGATTGAGAGCGACTGACAGGAGTTTTTCTAGGGTCAACCATCCTACATTGCCAACGATCTTACGCAAACCTGGACTGAGTTTATTCCCTATCCCTCTAAATTTTTTCTGCATCAACTTTTACTAAAAACCCCGAATTGCAGTGCTTGTCTTAACAGGAGTCCGCTGGCAAATGTTAAGCAATATTTTTAGGGAAATTATATTACATCTTTCAATGCAAACAAACTACCTACGATTGAGAAGGGAACGCAAACTGGCAAGATCGAGAAAGTTCCCCGTCAAATCCCCCCGTAGTACTTTGCAGGGTAAATTTGGTTCTCCCAGATCGCTGACGACCAATGCTGCCCGCGTGAAGTCTTGATTTTCCGTGTAATTATTGACCGTGACGAGGGTTGTCAGCCCTGCTGCGGTAGCCGACTCCAGCCCATTATCGGAG
>JADEXJ010000325.1 GCA_015207195.1 Pleurocapsales cyanobacterium LEGE 10410 | reverse complement strand
ACTTTGACATTCTCGATCTTTTTGACCCTTTCTAGTAAGTAACTCGACATCTTTTGTGCCAAGTTGTCTTTGCGAATCAGAATTAGAACCTCTTCGGCAAACTGAGACAAAAATACCGCTGCTTGACCTGCGGAGTTCCCGCCACCGACGATGATTACCGTCGCACCCTGGCACAATTGCGCTTCTACTTTGGTCGCGCTGTAATAAACTCCCGTTCCTTCAAAATCTTCAATGCCCTCAACGGGCAGCTTACGATAGGTAACTCCCGTAGCAATTAACACCGATTGAGTCTTAACCTGTTCGTCATTATTAAGCTTGAGCAAGTAACCGTCTTGATTGGGTTCTAAACTCAATACCTCCGATGTCAGACAAAACTGCGACCCGAATTTCTGTGCCTGGATATTGGCGCGACAGGCTAATTCTCTACCCGATAACCCAAGAGGAAACCCCGTATAGTTCTCAATTTTGGAACTACAGCCTGCCTGTCCCCCTAATGCTTCTTTCTCCAAAATTATGGTATCCAAGCCTTCTGATGAGCCATAAACTGCTGCTGCTAACCCCGCAGGACCCGCACCGATAACTGCCAGGTCATAAACTTTATTCTCAATTGGCTTTTTTAACCCCAGTTCTACGGCGAGTTTCTCATTGGCAGGATTTTTACAAACCCACTCGTTACCATAGGCAATTACGGGAGTATCTCCGTGACCAATTTCAAATTGCTGGAGAATCTCGTCTATTTCTGGTTCGGTCTCTGTATCAATCCAGTTAAATTTAACGTGGTTCTTAGCTAAAAAATTGCGAATCCGAAAAGTGTCGCTACAACCCTTTGGTCCAATTACCCGTAGTCCGATAAAATCAGATTCTTCTAAAGCTTCTTGACGGGCAATAAAGGTTTGCAGAATTAGATCGCTGAGGCGAGAATTTTTATTTAAGATTTCTCTTAATTTGTCTGGCGCGATCGCAATGACTCGACATTCTCCTTGAGCTATTACGCTGCAATTAGCAGGACTACCTTTGAGATTAGCCAGATCGCCAATAAATTCGCGATCGCCTGAAGTGGTGATGATACGCTCTTCTCCGCTGGAAGCGTCGATTATTTCTACTTCACCTGATTTGATGATATAAAAGTCAAATTCTTTTTCTCCCGCTTTGATTAGTCTCTCTCCGTCTTCAAAAGTTTGAGACTCGCCAAACTGACTTAGCTCATTTAAATCGTCTTCATTTAGTTTAGGAAAAGCCTCTTGATTAGTTTCTTTATCGATTAGTTGTGGTGCCATAAATAACAAATTCGCTCTTAAAAGTGATCGGAAGTGCGATCGCACCTCCGTTTATTTGAGTAGCTAGTTTCCCAAAATATCGATCTTATTCTTCAGATGCTCTTACTTCAGACTCAAAGCCGATTTGACGGTGAGTTCCATTGCAAAAAGGTTGCGTACCAGAAGATCCGCAGCGACACAGGGCAATAGTTTTTTGGTCTTTAACGTCAAATTCGTTGCCATCGGCATCTAGAATAGATGCACCACCATGCACTAAATATGGTCCATTGTCTTTGACGGTAATTGTTACATCAGGCATAAAGTTCTCCTCAATTAATTGATAATCAAACAAATTTGTCTTATCTATTCTTGCCAAATTTTTGTTAATTATTGCGATCGCAATATCTCAATTAGTACTTTTGTTATTTACAGCGGTTTGCATAACTAATTGGTACAAAATTAATTATAGAGCGAGGCACACCCTACTCGATTAAAAAAAGTTCTATTACCTGTTGTCATAAATCGAAGCGCAAACCGCTGTATCAATTCAAACAACAGTAAAACCACCATCAATCATCAACGGTTGACCGACGCTAAGGTATGCACCATCGCTACAAAGGAATAAAATAGCAGGTAGAGCTTCTCTGGTCTTGTTCTCAAAAATGCGAGCTATCGCCAACATACTTTTGAGTACTAACCTTGAGATTGATGAGCTTCCATATAGGCTCGTAACAGCTTATTAATCTGAGTTTGATAACCTTTTCCTTGGGATTTGAACCATGCTAAAACATCGCTATCAATCCGTAAAGTAACCTGAGACTTGCTCCTGCTTTTAGGTAATCCTTGTCTAACTGCTGCTGTAGCAAATTGTTCTGGTGTAATTTCAGGAAGATCGGATAGATCGATATCTTTATCAGTCATAAGGTCTAGCCTGTTCCAATCTGTTTCAGACTTGCTCGAAGTAGGTTTTCTGCTCATATTTGGTTGCTTTCCTAGCTGAAATAATGCGTATATAGTCTTCACTTTCTGTATGAACTACGGCAACGACCCGCCCTTGAAGTAAACCAAGAGTTATAAATCTATCTTCTCCATAATCAAATCGATTGTCTTCGATAGTTACTCCCTTCCCACCAAAAGATTAGGTAACTAGTGAGAAAATGAAGTTGAGTGTATTTTGAACCTGTTGAGCCGAGAGAAACTGATTAGAATCCAAGAACTGAAACAACTTGTGTTCAATCTGTTCG
>JADEXJ010000076.1 GCA_015207195.1 Pleurocapsales cyanobacterium LEGE 10410 | reverse complement strand
TGCTTCGATAAATTGAGAGAAGATAGCATTAATCATGGAACAAAATCTCCGATTACCAAGTTTCTTTTAGAATGCCATTAATCGCGATCGCCTTATCTTAGTACATTTGCTCACCTTAACAGGGGTAGAGGGTAAAGGTTATACAGAGATTAGAGACTGTGGGGGTGAGATTCAGCATACCGAAACTTGTTCTTATTGTGAAGGCAAGGGGTACGTATATAAATAAAGGCTTGGGGCTAAAAGCGATTTATAGTTGGATAAAACCCAATTAATCAAACTCCTTACTTCTGTTTTCTGCCTAATACCAAGGTGCGGTTTACCCAATAGAAAACTGCTGTAAAGCTTATAGCTGACAACAATGTGGTTTACTCTATGGTAGAAAACAAAGTACAACTTTAGACAGAAACCTAAGATATAAACATATCCTTAAGGAATTGTGTATGTAACAATAATTAGCGTTGATCATCACAGTAGTTTAGCAATTTATATTTAGATCTAAACATGGAACCACTCTATCAATATGCTTGGCTAATTCCCGTGCTACCTTTATTGGGAGCGATGTTGGTGGGAATTGGTTTAATTTCTTTGAACAAAGCAACCAACAACCTACGTCAGATAGTTGCTGTTTTTATCGTCTCGATCACTGGCGCAGCAATGGTGATGTCTTTTGCAATTTTGTGGAGTCAAATTCACGGACACGCGGTCTTTACTCGTACCCTGGAATGGGCTTCGGCAGGAGATTTCCACCTGACAATGGGCTATACCATCGATCATCTTAGTGCTTTGATGCTGGTGATTGTTACTACCGTAGCCTTTTTGGTGATGATCTATACCGATGGCTATATGGCACACGATCCTGGCTATGTACGTTTTTATGCTTATTTAAGTATCTTTAGTTCTTCAATGTTGGGGTTGGTAATTAGCCCAAATCTGGTACAGATTTATATTTTTTGGGAATTGGTAGGGATGTGTTCCTATCTCCTGATTGGTTTTTGGTATGACCGCCAACCTGCTGCCGATGCCTGTCAAAAAGCGTTCGTAACTAACCGAGTGGGCGACTTTGGCTTGTTGCTAGGTATGTTAGGACTGTATTGGGCGACAGGTAGCTTTGAATTTGGCGTGATGGGCGATCGCTTGGGCGAACTGGTTACTACTGGTTCGATCAGCGCGTTTCTCGCCACTCTGTTTGCTGTTTTAGTTTTCTTGGGACCAGCAGCAAAATCGGCTCAATTTCCCCTGCATGTGTGGTTACCAGACGCGATGGAAGGTCCTACACCAATCTCCGCTTTGATCCATGCTGCCACTATGGTTGCTGCGGGGGTATTTTTGATTGCGCGGATGTATCCTGTGTTTGAAAATGTACCCTTGGCAATGTCGGTGATCGCCTGGACTGGCGCGTTTACCGCTTTCTTAGGGGCAAGTATTGCGTTGACTCAAAATGATATTAAAAAGGGTCTGGCATACTCTACCGTTTCCCAATTAGGCTACATGGTAATGGCAATGGGGATCGGTTCTTATAGTGCTGGTTTGTTTCACCTGATGACCCACGCTTATTTTAAAGCGATGTTGTTCCTGTGTTCTGGTTCGGTAATTCACGGCATGGAAGATGTGGTGGGACATAACCCCGACCTGGCTCAAGATATGCGCTTGATGGGTGGCTTGCGAAAATATATGCCAATCACCGCAGCTACTTTCTTTATCGGGAACTTGGCTATTTGTGGGATACCTCCCTTTGCTGGTTTCTGGTCGAAAGACGAAATTCTGGGACAGGCATTTGAAGCCAATACGAGTCTTTGGTTTATCGGTTGGGCAACCGCTGGTTTGACCGCCTTTTACATGTTTCGGATGTACTTTATGACCTTTGAAGGTCAGTTTCGTGGAAACGATCCTGCCGTTAAGCAACAGTTGATGAGTGAAGTAGGTTTGGCTTTTGGTCCTGGGGCAATGGATGTAGATGAAGCCGATAGTCACGGTCATAGCGAATATCCCCATGAGTCTCCTTTAACCATGGCGTTACCTTTGGTATTGTTGGCTGTACCTTCGATTGGAATTGGTCTACTTGGTCGTCCTTGGGAAAATTACTTTGAAGAGTTTATTCACGCCCCAGGAGAAATAATCGCCGAGGCTGGCGAACACGCTTTTGACTGGAATGAATTTCTGACCATGGCAGGGTTATCTGTGGCGATCGCCGTAACGGGAATTGTCTTGGCAGTGTTGATGTATCGTACTAAAACTATCAATCCTGGTGCGATCGCTAAAAAATTCCCTACTCTGTACCGCTTCTCTCTCAATAAATGGTATTTCGATGATATTTACAATCAAGTGTTTGTCGTCGGTTGTCGTCGTCTTGCCCGACAAATTATGGAGGTAGATTATCGCGTGGTAGATGGTGCGGTTAACTTAACTGGCTTGGCTGCTGTTCTCAGTGGGGAAGGCTTAAAATACCTGGAAAATGGTCGCGCTCAATTTTATGCCCTAATCGTATTTGCAGCAGTATTAGGATTTGTCTTGGTATTTAGTGTGGCTTAAATTAAGTATTAGCCTTTAACTAGTTGAACTAGATACTTTTAAGTTTTGATCTTGTGAGGCGATCGCTTCTTGACTAGAGGGCGATCGCTTTTTTGATGATTGCTATTGAGATATTAGTCGTTAGTCGTTAGTCGTTAGTGAGGCGGATCGCTGGCGGAATCTAACTGACTCATCCGCCAGCTTTGTGCCGTTCGTTTTATTGCTGCTGCGAGGGGTACTGCCGTAATTAGACCCAGAACTCCTCCTACTTTTGCTCCTAACAACAAAGCGATAATAATCCAAACTGGGTTTAGCCCCACCAAGCCACTAAAGATTTTAGGAGCGATCGCCTGATCGATCGCCTGGTCGATAATAGTTGCTACTGCTAGAACCTCGACTCCTAACCAAACGTTTTTGAGAGCCATCAACAAACTAACGCCAACAATGCCCAAAATATCGCCAAAAGGAACTAACACTAACGCTCCGATGCCAATGCCAAACAGCAACCCAAAAGGAACTTTGAGCAACAAAAAAGCGGTGGTAATAGCGACACTCATCATAGCTGCGATCGCTGATTGACCGATAAAGTAATTTTGAAAACTCTTGTTGACAGAAGATTTAAGGCGATCGCCCCAATCCCTAGGTAGCCACTGCCAAATGCCCGCCCAAAAACTCGGACCGTTGATTAGCAGATATAAGGTCAAGACTATCGTGATTAATAATTCCAGACTACTGCCAAAGGCTTCCACCAAAAAATTAATTGCATAGGAGGGTAAAGCTTTTACCTCACTGGCAAAACGCTCTTCTAACTGAATCTTCAAAGCACTAACATCAAAAGGAAGATTATTATCTACTGCCCAAACTTCAAAGGTTTGTAGCTGTCTCGAACCAGAATCAATCCAGCTTGGTAAACGACGAGCCAATTCATTTGATTGGGTAAGCAACACAGGTATCAAAGTCAGGACAACCGCAGCCAGAATAATTAGTGCCAACAAAAATACTACTGCCACCGCATAACCGCGTTTAAACTTCCACGACATCAACAAACGCACGGGATAATTGAGCAAGAAAGCTAACAGTGCTGCCGTTACAACTAAAACCAGAATCGACTGTAGATAACGGAATACGGGAAACAGAAGATAACCGTCAACGATAATAAAGGTAATCAATAAGCTCCATGATAGCCAGCGTGGATTCTTCTTGAACATGATTGGGTAATTCTTAGGCGATCGCTATGTTTGGTAAACATCAGTGGTAGTTTTAGAATATATCGTTTAGAACCTATTCATATTCAACTCACCATAACTTTCTAACCTCGTGAACGCTGACTCTTCTCGCGGTATCGATTTTCACCAACCAATTCCCCTAAATTATTCCTACAATCGACCAGGCAGTATACCAGGAACGATTACTACTATCGATCGGGCTGTACCTTCTGAAATAACTCTAATTGACTACAATCAAGATCGACATCAATACGCGACTAATCTGACTCCAGAAGAATGTGCCGAGCATCTCGATACAAGTTCGGTATCTTGGGTTGATGTCTGCGGGTTGGGCGATCGATCGACCCTAGAGAAATTGGGACGGGTGTTTAATTTACATCCTTTGGTATTAGAAAATATAGCCAACGTTCCCCAGCGACCAAAATTAGAAGATTATCAAGACCAGTTGGTAATCATTACCCAGATGGCTAATTTTACGCCACAAAACCAGGGTTTTTGGCTCGAACAAGTTAGTTTCGTCTTAGGCAAAAATTATTTGCTGACGGTGCAGGAAGAACCCCAAACCGATTGTTTCGATCCAGTACGCGATCGCCTGCGTCTCAATAGAGGAATTATTCGTCAACAACGAGCTGATTATTTGACCTATGCTCTTTGGGACACGATTATTGATGGTTATTTTCCCGTATTGGAGGTTTACGGCGAAAAAATCGAGCTATTAGAAGAAGAAGTCTTGAAACAGCCGACAGCAACAACTCTAGCGGAAATTCATCGGCTCAGAAGAGAACTTTTGGCTTTACGTCGTGCTATTTGGCCTCAGCGCGATATGTTAAATATCCTAATTAGAGACGGTCATCCTCTAATCGACAAGAGTGTCTTACATTACCTCAAAGACTGTTACGACCATACAATACAAATTATCGATACGATTGAAGTCTATCGCGAACTGGCATCGGGATTGATGGATGTCTATCTATCGGCAGTTAGTAATAAGATGAACGAAGTGATGAAACTGCTGGCGGTAATTTCGACTATTTTTATTCCTCTGTCCTTTATCGCTGGAGTTTATGGCATGAACTTCAACACTGAGGTTTCTCCGTGGAATATGCCAGAGTTAGACTGGTATTGGGGTTATACTCTATGTCTGGCAGTCATGCTGGCGATCGCTTTAAGTTTAATTATTTACTTCTGGCGACTAGGCTGGTTAAGCAACATTTCAAAATAAAAAATGCAACGCTATCTAAAAATCTTACGTTTATTTTGGACAACGGCGATCGCTACTGAGCTGGAATATCGCCTCAACTTCCTCATTGCCACGATTAGCAGCATTGCCAATTTAGCAGGTAGTTTGTTTGGACTATTTCTGTTTTATCGGACTGACTATACTTTTGAGGGCTGGAGTTGGCAGGAAGCAACGATTGTTTTGGGTTTGTTTACCCTGCTGCAAGGATTTTCCGCCACTTTCTTAGTGCCTAATTTGAATAGTATTGTCAAGCAGGTAGAACAGGGAACATTAGATTTTGTCTTGCTCAAGCCGATTAGCAGTCAGTTTTGGCTATCTACCAAAACTATCTCTCCCTGGGGTTTACCCGATCTACTTTTCGGCACAATTTTAATTTTTTATGCAGGAACGAGATTGGGTTTGAGTTGGTATGATTACCTAGCAAGTCTAATTCCTCTAGGTTTTGGTATTATTATTCTCTACAGTCTGTGGTTTATTTTGGGAGCAACCAGCATTTGGTTTGTCAAAGTCTATAACGTTACGGAAGTCTTGCGCGGATTATTAGAAGCAGGACGTTATCCGATGGTGGCATATCCTGCCGTATATCGCCTCTTTTTTACTTTTGTCGTGCCTGTGGCTTTCTTAACTACCGTTCCCGCCGAGGCAATGCTCGATCGCGGTGAACTAACCTGGATCTTTGGGGCAGCAATTCTAGCAGGGGTTTTGTTTGTGTTCTCAATTCTCTTCTGGCGGTTTGCCCTGCGTTTTTATACCAGTGCCTCTAGTTAGTCGAGTATTTTAAATCTAAAGGGTATGCTCGGTCTTGAGCTGAAAGCAGAAGTATTGAGTTACGTCCACCAAACTATACCCGCCAAATCGTGTAGCAATAGATAGAAACAGGGAATAATAAATAAAGTTAGTAAGGTTGCTAGTGCCAATCCCGAAAAGACCACAATACCCAGTGGTTGTAGAAACTCTCCCCCCTGTCCTAGCCCTAAAGCTAAAGGAAACATCCCCACTACGGTAGTGATAGTAGTCATCAGAATGGGACGCAATCTTTGGGGTGCAGCTTGTAAAATTGCTTTGGTGCGATCGCACTTTTCCCGTTCTCGAATTTGATTGGCTAACTCGACTAAAATAATTGCGTTGTTGACTACAATACCGACCAATAAAACTGCTCCTACGATTACGGTTACGCCGATCGCCGTTTGGGTAATAAACAATCCCCAAATTCCCCCTGCCAATGCCAGAGGCAGGGTAAACATAATTACTAGAGGATCGACGAGGGAATTGTACTGTACTGCCATCACGACAAACACTAAAAATGCTGCCAGACCTCCTAAAACGGTGAAAGCAGACTGTATTTCTTGATTACTTCGAGCAGCAGCACTGGGCAAACGACTAACCCCTTCAGGCAGATCGATCTCCTGAAAGATTCGGTCTAACTCCTTTAATGCTGCTCCTAAATCTGCATCTTCATTCAGGCTACCCGTAATCAAAAAGACCTGTCTTTGGTTGATGCGCTGAATTTCTCCAGGGGCAAGCCCTTCTTCAATGCGGGTCACGTCTCCCAAGCGAACTAAACGGTCGCTATCTTCGATGAATAGGGGAATTTGCGCTAGTTGAGAAGGACGACGGATCGAATCTTCCTCAAGTTCGACTCGCACATCTACCAGGCGGTTTCCTCGTTGCAGTTGGGTGGGGACTGAACCTACAATCGCCGTTTCTAGAGTATCGCCAATGTCTCGAATATTTAGGTCGAGATCGGCAGCCCGTTCGGGGTCGAGCCGTATTTGAATTTCTGGCTGCCTGGGATCGGCATCGGGACGAAAGCTAGATAGAGTTGACTTTTGTTCTAAGACGTTTAATACTTGCTGTCCCGCTCGTTCTAGCACTTGGGTGTTTTCTCCTTGCAGGACAATATCTACATCACCTCGTACTGGAGAATTATTCAAAATTAAGCCTCGCACTTCACCAGGACTAATCCGCAGACGAATATCAACTAGGTTGAGCTTATCGAATTCTGCCGATACCCGCGATACATAAGTCTCAACATCTGTATCTGGTTTGAGAGTAATGGTGCTAGAACCTCTCAGGGCGTTTTCGCTAGTGTTGCTACCAAACAAAAAGCCTCCCGATGTAGTAAAAGCATACTCTGTTTCTGGCTGTGCTAATAAAATCTCATCTACTTTTGCCATGACTTGGCGATTTGTTTCTAGAGGCGTTCCTGGGGGAAATTGGGCAAATAGTCTTGCCTGTCCTGTGTCGATTCGAGGCAAAATTTCTTGGGGAACTCGACCGATAATTAAAAGGCTACTGCCACCTAGGAGTAAAAAAGTCAGGCTGATGACCAGAATCCGCCGTTGTAAAACCCGTTCGAGTATTTTTCCGTAGTGTCTAGTAGCAGCTTCAAATCGACGATTGAATCCTCGCAACAGCCAAAAACGTCCCACGGAACTCGACCTTCGGATTGCCAGCAGACGAGAAGCCAGCATGGGCACGACTGTCAAAGCGATTAAAACTGAGGCAGCTACCGCAAAGCTAACGGTCAGAACCAGTTCATTAAATAGTAGGGAAATAAAACCACCGATGAGCAAGAAAGGTAGAACGGCGACCAAATTGGTACTGCTAGAAGCTACTAAAGCCGATTCTACTTCTTGACTACTAAAAAGCGATCGCTTAAACAATTCTTGAGAATCGAGTTGCGTTTTGGCATCTTTACCTGGGGTCATTCCCGCGCCCTCGGCAATATTCTCTAGCATGACAATAGAATTATCGACGACAATCCCGACACCTACAGCCAATCCACCCAAGCTAAATACATTGAGAGATAAGCCAAACAACTTCATTAGAATAATTGCCGTTAGTGTTGCCAGAGGAATCGCCAACACGATGATTGCCGTCTGACGCAGAGATCCGAGAAACAGTAAAACGGCGATCGCAGCCAATCCTGCGCCCATCAAGCCAGCATTGGTAACGTTGATAATAGCATTTTGAATAAAGATCGATTCGTCGAGGGTGGCAACTAATTCCAGATCTTCGGGAACTATTCCTGAGCGTCGTAACTCTTCAAGACGCTGTTTAATTCCTGCTACGACTTCAATCGTGTTGGCTTCGGGCTGCTTTTGAATGCTGAGTTTTACCGCAGGTTGCTCATTAAGAAATACAAAAATTCGTTGGTTTGCTTGACCATCAATTACCTCGGCAAAATCTCGCAGATATACGCGACGTGGTAATGTCGATTCGTCTGTTGCTGCTGAATTCTCGACTTCAAACGAAAGATTCAGAATTTCTGCTGCGTTCTCGAAGCGACCGACTGCACGAGTCAGAGGCTCGTTGAGATCGCCTAGAATCCGCCCGCCAGAAATATCCTGGTTTGTTTCTTCCAATTCGGTAAGTACGTCATTCAATCCCACACCCAAAGCCTGTAGGCGACTGAGATCGAGCAAAACCCTTACTTCTTCTTCTACACCACCAGAAACATCTACCACAGCAACACCTTCAACGACTCCCAGTTCTCTAGCTAATTCTTCATCGGCAAATACGCGCAACTCTAAAGGTTCTAGAGATTGAGATGTTAGTGCCAGTTCGTAAACGGGTAGCTGAGACGGATCGAATTTAAATAGTCTTGGTGATTCGATATTGTCTGGTAAGTTAGAACGCGCTCGATTAAACGCAGCAGTCGCATCATTCAAAGCTTGGTCAATATCTCCCCCTGGCTCAAAGTAGAGGTCTACACTTACTCGTCCTTCGCGAGTTTGAGAATAAATCTGGACTACTCCTTCGGTGGCAGCTAGCCCTTCTTCTAGAGGTCGGGTTACTTCATCTACGGCGACTTCGGGGGAAATGCCAGGTACGCTTACCCGTAAGCCAATGCGCGGGTAGGTGATAGAAGGAAGTAAGTCTACCTGGATATTAAACAAAAAAAATACTCCAATTACAACTACCGCTATGGTTAGCATCAGAGTACCAATGTGCCGACGAATGGCGACAGCCGTGATGCTGAAATTAGCGGGGTGAGGAGTTGTCATGGTAAAGATTCAGAGTTGAAAATGTTGAAAATTGGGAATTTGTCCTTGTCTATTAACTGTACTGCGATACATTTATGATTCGGAGATAAAGCTGAGACGAACCGAATCGCCATCCTGTAGATTTCTACTGCTGCGCACAACAAATTCTTCTCCTGGTTCTAGTCCAGAAAGAATTTCTACTCTCGAATTTGCGCGATCGCCAAGCTGTACCTCGCGGGCTGTGACTGTTGCCTGTTCGCTCTCCCGATTGAGGATAAACATGGTTGCAGTGTCTGAGTCGGAATTATTTTCTTTGGTCGTCGATGATGCAACCTGCACCGCTGTTTCGGGAACAACTACGCTTCTATCATTCTGCTGACCAAAATTAACCCGTGCTAATAATCCTCGACCAATACGGCGATCGCTATTTGGGATAGTTACCTCGACGGGAATCAGACGGGCTGTAGCATCGGCAGCTAAAGAAATTTGCGTCACTTCTCCTATAAAGGTTGCTTCTGGCAAAGCATCTAACCGTACCTGCGCGGTCTGTCCTTGCCGAATTTCCGCCAGTTCTAATTCAGAGATCTGCACTTGTACTTGAATTTGGCTAAAGTCACCCAACCGCAATACTTCATTCCCTACTTGAGCTAGATCTCCTGGTTCTAAAACTCTTTCTAGCACCGAACCCGTTACGGGAGAAGTCAACATGGTAAAGGACTGTCTTTGTCGTTCCCGATCTACTATTGCCTGCTGTGCTGCTACCCGACGCTGGGCAGCTACTACTGCCGAGGAACGATTTTGTACCTGCTGCTGTGCCGACTGTAATGTTTGTTCTGCCGTACCTACTGCCGTCCTGTCTAATTCTGCTTCTTGTTCGGAAATCGCACCCTGCTCAAAAAGTTGCTCGGTTCTGGCAGCATCAGACCTTGCCTGTTGTAGTTCTAACCGTGCCTGTTCGACCTGGGCACGGGCATCGTTCACATCTGCTTGAAGACTAGCTACTTCCGATTGCAGGGCTGCTACCTCGGCTTCTGCTTCAATCGCTGTAGCTTCGGAGATAGAATCATCAATTCGCGCTAATACCTGACCTTGCTCTAGGCGATCGCCTACGTCTACTGCCATATTCAGTATTTGTCCTTCAATGCGCGATCGTAAGGAAACTTCTCTTACTGGGAAGGTCGTACCGACATATTCAGTGTCTTTTTCTAGTGAACCGAGACTTGCTACTGCTACATCTACGGCTACGGATTGCGGTTGTTGTGAATCGGAAACTTCACCTTGAGCTTCTCCAGGGGGTAATGAACCACAGCCTGCGGTCAATAGCATTAGTCCAGGGATCAAACAGTATGGCAACCAATAATTATATCTAGTTAAGGAAAATCTGCGTGACATAATTTTTACGAAACTGAATAGGGTTGCTGCGATTCAATTTCGTAGGCATTGAATCAGAATTTATCGAAGTAATATTCTGAATAATTATATCAATTCTGTACGAAAGTTATTTGCAGCCCAATACTTCTGGTTGAAGCTCAAAATAAGGTAGGGTATGAGTTATTTCGAGAAGTTTTCCCAAACCTCCTGCAAAATACAAAAATTTGTGTTTTGCTTTTGGGTCACTATACTATTAGTTTGAGAGGTGTTCCAAGAAGATAGACAAAATCTGAGAATTTATCAAAACCCGTTTTTAATTTCCGCACTTGAGAAACTACAGGCATTAGTAACACTCAACACATGCTAAATCGGCAGTCGCTGTAAATTTTTATTGTCCCCAATTACTACCATTACCAAGCCCTTTTTCAATACTTGTCCAGGACTAGGATTAGTTACAAAACGCTCGCCATCTCCAATCGCTAGGACATTCACCCCATAACGTTTACGCAGCTCTAGTTCTGCTATAGTTTGATTGTGAAAAGCTTCTGGTACTAACAGTTCAACGATACTGTTTTGCGTATCTAATTCAAAACGCTCTAGGAAGGCTGGCTGAGTTAAGGTACTAGCCAAGGCACAACCCGCTTCATATTCAGGAAATACTACCCGATCTGCTCCAACTCGCCGTAACACTTTGCCGTGAATTTCCGAAGAAGCTTTAGCCACTACCTGCTCGACTCCCGCCTCTTTTACGTTGAGAGTCGTGATAATGCTTTCTTGAAGATAATTACCAATAGCTACAATAACTGTATCCATCTCGAAGATGCCAGCTTCTTTTAGTGATTCAGGTTCAGTAGCATTTAGTTGGATCGCGTGGGAGGCAACTTTTTGGGACAAAACCTGAGTAACTAATTTTTCATCAATATCTGTTCCTAAAACTTCATAGCCCATCTTGTGTAGCGAAGTACAGACTGCTCTACCAAAACGTCCTAAACCAATTACGGCAAACTGACGATTTTTACTCTGAGAATTGGTCAAAAAATTGAGAGATTTCAATGCCCCTTACCTGAATAATGATAACTATTGGCATTTTAATCTATGGCGATTAATTGCGATGATTTTTGTTGTAGATTGCTGTCACCAAAGTCAAGTGTTAAGCGTAATAAGGCTCGACGAAGGTTCAGATTAGGGACTACTCACTACTCACTACTTCCGAGCAGATAACTAATCTGTCTATCACGTAACTTTGTACGGCTATATTTGGGCAATCTGCAAGATCCAGATAAAATAAATGAATCTGTGTCTATACTTCGATTCGCTCTTATCTACCTACAGAAGAAAGCCTAATGACTGAAGCTACAGCTATTCGTCAGCCCAAATCTACTAATCGGGCAGCAACTTTGTACTATCGAGTTGCTATGTCTCAACCCGCTTCCCATTTGTTTGAGGTTACGCTACAGATCGATAACTGGCGATCGACGACTTTAGATTTAAAAATGCCCGTGTGGACTCCTGGTTCTTATTTAGTTAGGGAATATGCCAGACACGTACAAGATTTTGTAGCTGTCGATGGTGAACAGCGTTTGGTTAGCCAAAAAATTAGCAAAAATCACTGGCAGGTGGCAACGGAAGGGACTTCGAGTATCAAAGTCAGCTATCGCATTTATGCCAACGAGTTGACGGTACGTACTAATCATTTAGATGCTACCCACGGTTATTTTAATGGTGCAGCGTTGTTTTTCTTTGTTCCTGGATTGGAACGACAGCCAATCAGAGTCGAAATTATTCCTCCCCAAGCAGATTGGCAGGTAACTACGACGCTACCACGGATAGCAGGGGAAGCTAACACCTTTATGGCGCAAGATTTCGACACGTTGGTGGATACTCCTATAGAGGTTGGCACCCAAAGGGTATATGATTTTGAGGTGCTGAATAAGCCTCACGCTTTGGCGATTTGGGGTAAGGGCAACGTTAACCCAGAACAGATTATTGCCGATACCAAAAAGATTATTGAAGTAGAAGCCCAGATGTTTGATGGCTTACCCTACGAGCAATATCTATTTCTCCTGCACCTGTCGGGCAGTGGATATGGCGGTTTGGAACACAAAGACTGCTGTACTTTGAATTATCCTCGATTTGGCTTCCGCGATCGCGAGAAATACGAACGCTTTATGCAGTTGGTTGCCCATGAATTTTTTCACCTGTGGAACGTCAAACGCATCCGCCCCAAAGTTATTGAAACGTTCAACTATGAAGCTGAAAGCTACACTACATCTCTCTGGTTTTGCGAGGGGACAACTAGCTATTACGATATGTTAATTCCCCTACGGGCGGGTATTTATAATCGCCAAACCTGTCTAAAAAACCTGAGTAAGGATCTGTCTAAATATTTGAATACTATCGGGCGCAAAGTTCAGCCTTTAGGGGAATCTAGCTATGATGCCTGGATCAAACTCTATCGTCGTGATGCCAATAGTGACAACAATCAAATTTCTTATTATCTCAAAGGACAGTTTGTTTCCCTGCTGCTCGATCTCTTGATTAGAGCCAAACATCACAATAAGCGATCGCTCGATGATGTAATGCGCTTGATGTGGGAGCGTTTTGGCAAGAAAGAAATTGGTTTTAGCGAGACACAGCTGAGAGATCTAATCGCTGAAGTTGCCGAAACCAACCTAGATGAATTCTTCTATCGCTGTATTGAAACCACTGAAGAACTACCTTTGGCTGACTATTTAGAACCCTTTGGCTTATACTTGAAAACTGTTGAAGAATCAGAAATACCTTATATGGGAATTAGGGTGCAGTCAGAAAACAACAAAGAAGTGATTAAGTTTGTCGCTGCCGAATCTCCCGCAGCACGGGGAGGAATCGATAGCTTGGATGAGCTGTTGGCGATCGATGGAATGCGGGTTGATGCTACTTCTTTGACCGAACGACTAAAAGACTATCAGGTTGACGATACAATTTGGGTTACTATTTTCCATCAAGATGAGTTAAAAACTTTGCCCGTTACCCTGGCTAAACCGCAAATTGAGCGTTATGAGTTGGCGATCGCAGATAATCTGTCTCAGGCGCAGCAGCAGAATTTAACAGGATGGTTGGGAGAATAGGTAAGAAGTAACAAAGGGCTATGCCCGCATGTAGTAATCAAGGGCGATGCCCGCATGTAGTAAGAAACTAAGAATAACTATGCACAATTTTTTAGAATTTGCCTATTTTCAAAATCAGTTTGTTCCTTTTGAACAAGCCAATATTTCCATTGCCACCCATGCCCTACACTATGGAACGGGTGCCTTTGGCGGGATGAGAGGGCTGCCCGATCCAGAAAACTCAGAGCAAATATTGTTGTTTAGATTAGACCGTCATTGCAGTAGGTTGAGCGATAGTGCCAAACTGCTAAACTACGATCTGCCTGCGGACAAAATACAGCACGTAATCATCGATTTTGTGCGGAAAAATAAGCCCGACAAACCTTTTTATATTCGCCCTTTTGTTTATACTTCCGATCTAGGCATCGCTCCCCGTCTCCACAAAATTAAGAAAGATTTTTTTGTTTATGGCATCGAATTAGGGGATTATTTACCCCCCGAAGGTATTAGCTGTCGGATTAGTTCCTGGTATCGTCAGGAAGATCGTAGTTTGCCCCTGCGCGGTAAAATTAGCGGTGCTTATATTACTTCTTCTCTGGCTAAAACTGAAGCGGTAGAATCGGGTTTTGACGAAGCAATTTTGATGAATTCCCAGGGAAAAATCTGTGAAGCTTCGGGCATGAATATTTTCATGGTCAGAAATAATAAGTTGATCACTCCTGGGTTTGATCAAGATATTTTAGAAGGAATTACCAGAGATAGCGTATTGACCATCGCTAGGGATATGGGCATCGAAACGGTTGAAAGGGCGATCGACAAAACTGAATTGTTGATTGCCGATGAAGTATTTTTGAGCGGAACGGCAGCCAAAGTAACTCCCGTAAAAAGAATTGAAAGCTATCATCTACCCGTTAATAGACCGATTACCGAAACAATTAAGCAAAAACTAACAGCCATCAGCCAAAATAAAGAGCCAAAATATAAACATTGGGTTTATACGGTGGATTGTCCCTCGAATGCCTAATCTCTCTCTGACTTTCGGGCTAATAACGGATTAAAAATAGTGACAGTTTTGTTTTAAATTGTTTTAAATGGCAGCAATTCACGATAGATTGAAATGATGAAGTAGTAGCCAATTATACGATCGCCCTAAGATTTAAAGATGAGCAAAACCGTCGCTGAGATCATGACTGCCAATCCGATTACAGTATCTCCTCAAACAACCCTAGAAGAAGCGATTCAAATTTTAGCCGACAAAAAGATTAGCGGTTTGCCCGTAGTAGATGAGGAAGGAAAACTAGTTGGAGTAATTTCGGAAACCGACCTGACTTGGCAGGCTACAGGGGTTGATACCCCGCCTTACGTGATGTTTCTCGATAGCGTGATTTATCTGCAAAATCCAGCCAAACACAACCAGGAGGTTCATAAAGCCTTGGGTCAGACCGTAGGTGATGCGATGAGCGAACGTCCAGCAACGGTTGGGAGCGATCGGCTAGTGCGAGAAGCTGCCAAACTTATGCACGAAAAGAAAGTACGTCGCCTACCTGTAGTAGATGAGCAGTCAAAATTAATTGGGATTATTACTCAAGGGGATGTAATTCGGATGATGGCAGCCGAATAAGGTCGCATCAGGGTCGAGAAATCTGGTAAAACTTGAAAGCGATCCTGACCCGAACTGGCATCGACATCATCCAATTTAATTTGAAACTAATTTGAACCATGAGTATTACACCAGAATCGATTCAAGATCTGTTAAATTCTGAAAACTTTGGCGAGCGAATCAGGGGTTTAAATCAATTACGCCAAATTGAAACCGAAACCGCCTTTGAAATGATTCAGCCACTAATCAAAGATCAAAATACTCGCGTACGCTATGCAGCGGTAAGTCAGCTCGATACCCTAGGAAAAAATAACAAAACCGCCACCTTAAAAATGTTGCGCGATCGCCTGTTTAACGACCCCGAACCAGACGTACAGGCAGCAGCAGCAGACGCTATAGGAGGATTGGAACTAGTGGAAGCCTATGAAGACTTAGCCCAGGTTTATCACGACACCTCAGAATGGCTCGTGCAGTTTAGTATTATTGCTGCTTTGGGCGAGTTAGGAGAACCTCGTGGCTTCGAGCTTTTACAAGAAGCCCTGCAATCGGATAACAACCTGTTGCAAACCGCAGCGATCGGCTCGATGGGAGAATTAGGCGATCGGCGAGCAGTTCCTTTATTAGCTACTTTTGCCGAAAACGAAGACTGGCAAATACGCTATCGTCTGGCTCAGGCACTCGGTAGATTAGGCGGGGAGGAAGCTAAGACAGTTATTATCAAGCTGACAGATGATGAATTCGAGCAGGTTGCCACCGAAGCGAAAAACAACCTTTGATAGCCAGAAATTTGATGCTGTTGAATGTATTTTTGTCAAATCAAGTTCGAAACGTTCCCTTAGAGGTTAAGTTGTTACTTTAGTAGATACTGTCGATCGCTCTAGAACGCTTAAGTAGCTAACTTCCGTACCATTCCATGTTATTTAAATTTTTAAGCATTGCTTGTATTTCTCTGGCTACTCTAGCCCTCTCTTCTCCCATAACAGCTCAGCCAAAACTTTTAATTGCTCAAAGCAATCGCTTTGAATTAGATAATTTGCTCCTGAAAGGCAAACAGTATGTAGAACAACAAGACTACGACAACGCCTTAAAAACCTATCAGCGAGCAGCACAGCTGGATCGAGCCAATCATCAAATTTATTCGGGAATTGGCTATGTGCAAACTTTGAGAAAAAATTACTCTGCTGCGACAGAGGCTTACCAACAAGCAATCAGCCTAGCTCCAGAAAACCCCAAGCTATACTATGCTTTGGGATATAGCTTGGGCAAGGCAGGGAAAAATCTCAAAGCTGCTCAGGCTTATTCAAGAGCGATCGCCCTAGGGCCAGAAAATCTGCAAAATCATCTTGGTTTGGGCGTAGTGTTACTGCGTGCCGAGGAGTATGACCGTGCAATTGCAGCTTACAATCGGATTCTGACTATAGCTCCCGACAACCTACAGGCTTATCAGATCCTGTCTCAACTTTTAATCGAACAACAGCGTTATCCAGAAGCGATCGCTGTATTAGAAACAGCAGTTAAACAGCAGCCTTATCAAGCAGATTTTCAAGTACGCTTGGCTACAGTTTTGTTGAACCAAGGAAATATTGCAGCAGGTTTAAAAGTACTCAAGCAAGCCCAAAAAATTGATTCCCAAAATCATTTTATCTATCTCCAAGCGGGAAATATTTTATATCAACAGGGCAAGCTAAATGAAGCTGTCAAAGAATATCAGCAGGCAGCAAGGCTAAGTTCGGATTCGGCTGCGATCGAAGGTACGGGCAAGGTTTATTTAGCGCAAAAAAATTACTATCGAGCTATTGTTGAATTTCGTCGTTTGATCGAAATTGACCCCAATAATCCTATTGGTCATTTGAACTTGGGAATTGCTTTAGAAGCAGTAAACAGAACTTCAGAAGCGATCGTTGCACTGGATCGAGCTTTAGAACTCTATCAGGGCGTGGGGAATACCCAAGAGGCAGATAAGATTAGCTTACTGATTGAGGAAATAAACGATGAGTAGTAGGGAGTCCTAAAAGATTCCTCACCCTATTATTGAAGTATTTCTGATAGAAAGTAAAACTTTGTAGCTACCTAAAAAACAACAGAACTGTTTGCATCAATCCGACAACAAAACCTAGTATGCCTCCTAAATTGACGATCGCCTGAAGTTCGTTTTTGACTATGCCCTGCACTGTTGTTTCCAATTCTTCGGGCGAGACATTGGAGACGCGATCGATAATTACCTTATCAATAGAGAGGATCGGAATCGCTTGAGCAACGAGTTTTTCTAAGTCTTGTTCGAGATAACGCTCTAAGACTAAAGCTAATTCTTGGCTGATTACTCCTAATGAATCACTAACAGTAGGGGAAGATTGCAGACGCTTGAGAATTAATCCTGCTAGATCTTCCCAGTTTACCGAGTCGCCTATGCCAGCGATGACATCTCCCCCTTCTTCTCTTACATAATTACGTACCGCTTCTCGTACCGTCTTACGTAGTTGCCTGACGGTTGAAACAGGGAGGTTTTGTAGCGAAAGATTGGTCAGCCAGATCTTAATGCGATCGCGAATTTGCAGCGAATAGGTTAATTCTTCTAATCTAGCGTTGGTAATATCTTTTTCGTCAATACAAAAAGAGCGTAGGCGGATCAGACTGTTACGCAAACCAAACAAGTTAGCCACTACCCAATAAGTACCGCTAGTTTTTTCTCTGAAGCCCTCATCGATAATTTGAATGTTGCGATCGCTCAAAAAATCAATCATCGCTCGGCGAATAGTGTCGGGAGGTAGTACCGAACTTAGTAGCCAATCAGAAAATTTCTTCGCCTGAGAATCTTTGAGCTGAAAATTTAGCAGAATCTGGTCAAAAATTTGATTGATCTGAGCTTCTAGAAAATCTTCTCTTCTCGCCAAAACCTTGATTAGGCGAGGTAAAGATTGGCTAAACAGATCGTGAAGAATATTACCTAAAATTTTAGCTGTCTTTTGTTCGCGATCCGACTTTACCTGGTCTAAAGCCAATTTCAATAGCCATAAAATTGCTCCTTGAATCCGCTCTGTTGCCAGTAGTCTTTGAGCTATTTTTTGTAGTTCGCCAGGGGTAAGTAGCGAACCCATAATTGTATCGGAAACTTTCTGAGCCAGACGTTCTTGATTGCTGGGAATCAAGCCAGGAGTAAAAGGTAGCTTCCGCTTACCGATATAAATAGCCCTGTAGGGACGAAACAGCATTTTGATCGCTATATCATTAGTGAAATAGCCAATAATGCTTCCAGCTATGGGCGGAACAAAAAATATCCAGAGATTCGCTAGTGCCAAAGCAGTATGTTGAATCAACAATAAAGATGAGATAGCAAAAATTAATTCTATCCTTATTTTATTTGGTTAGCACCAAGATTCCCATCATCCCTCCCATCAGAGGATAATGGATTGCCGAACTAAAGCCAGCTATCAGAGCCTGTTTGATTTGTTCTGTGCCATCAGGAAATCGGTTGAGGCTAGGATTTATATAAGCATACTCTGCTTTCAAGTCCATGTCTTCTGCGGTGGGGACGACAATGTTTTTGAGATACCACTGCTGAAAAGCCTGCATATAGCCTTGGCTGGGACGATGAAAATCTAGTATTGCTGCCTTTGCTACTGGCTTAAGAACACGGTGTAATTCTTGCAAGCACAGGGGAATATTAGTTACATTACGCAAACCATAGCCCATCGTGGCACAGTCAAACTGATGATTGGCAAAGGGTAAAGCCAAGGCATCACCTTGTAGCCAGTCAATTGTCGCTGTAGGACATTTGGCTTGTTGTCGCTGTTTGGCGATCGCCAATTGTTCGACCGCAAAATCCAATCCCGTAACCTTGCCCGCGTTACCGACTCTTTTGGCTAATAATAAAGCCAGATCGCCACTGCCACAGCAAACATCTAGGGCATAATCGCCTAAATTTGGCTCACTCCACTTTACTGCCATGAGCTTCCAAATACGATGCAGCCCAAAACTCAGGCGATCGTTTAGCTGGTCATATACAGGAGCAATACTGTTAAAAATCGTCTTGATTTCTGTTGCTGCGGGGATCGCGTCGGTCATTAAACCTTTATAGAATTAACTTTTACCGATCGTATAGTACCGTTGAGTCTTCAAATGAACGATCGGACAAATCTTAATAAAAAAGCTTGACTCTCAATCCTAGGGTGGTAACAAAAAAACCGAGATGTAATCTTACACCTCGGTTGGGAAATTTTTATGCAGTTGGCAAGTCTAGGAATTGTTTACACAAACCATTCTTCAACCGCTTCCTCTTTGGTATTGGTGTTACGAGAGGGAGTCTGACGTTCAAAGTTCATGTGAATTGAACGAGTTTGTTCGCCATCAACCGCAACAGCCTTAATAGGATAGTCGATTACGCCATCTTGGAAAGACATCTGGAAACGGAATGTACCATCGGGATTGAGCTTAATTTGGCGATCGCCAATAGTTACGGTAGCATCAGGCTCGGTTGCACCATAAACAATTAGTTCCGCATCAGCAACAAGCCAGAATTGGCGGGGACGAACAGGAGCTGCACTGGCAGAAAAACCAGCTCCAGACATAGTTAACCCAGAAACGTTAGGTGCTGCCCACATTCCTACACCAGAAGGGAAGACATAAGAACTTACTGCTGCTTCAGGAGTCTGCTGCATTGAACCAAACAGAGAACCTGCAATACGCATCGACTCTGTAGATTTAGTCATGCCAAAGACATTATCATAAAGGCGATCGCCCTGGGCTGTGCCAGCAGCTGCACTCGCACCAGTAACCTTCTTGGCAGGAGGAACAAGTTCGTATAGAGTTTTGCCTCGCAGATCGTCTTCCCAGTTAACAGTAATAAAAGCGTCTTCAATCCAGTCAGAAGGATAGACAGGAGGAATACTGACGGCTGCGGAGCGAGCTAAGATCAGCCAGCGTCCATCGGCACAACGGTAGCCAATATCAGCAACATAGTCGCGATCGCTAACGGGAATTGGTAAATACCATTCTCTTGCCAACTCGTCACAAAGATATTCTTGAACGCTGTGAGCTGCTTGATAATTGAGATCGATGTCAGTTACGTCATAAATACGCAGAGCCAGTTGTTGTCCGCCTTGACGACGCAACTCTTCTTTGTGGGAGTTGGGAACATCCCAATAAGCATAAGCCCACTGAGGATCGCGAGGCATCAACACGATACAGCTTTCACCATAACCACTGGGTAACTCGCCTAAATCTTGATCGACAGAGGCAAGGCTTTCTTCTATGGTGTCTTCTTGACCAACTTCAAATTTTGTAGCTTCCACTTGTTGTTCCTCTTGCATATCTAATGACTCCTGAGAAAATCTTTCTTGTTCTGCTTTTTTGATTGCTTCTGTAATTGAGCTAAATAGTTGCGATTTACGCATTCGACTGTAACGGGATATTTTATATTCGCTGGCAACCTTTCTTAGTTGCCGTAACGTCATTTCTTCTAGTGGTGGTCGTTCTTTCGCCATCAAATTAGTGCCTCCAATTAGCTAGATGGTAATTAGCTGCTGGCAGCTAATTAAGACTTTTGAAAGTAGCTAGTACTTTCTGAAGTGAACGGAAGCCCCGCTAATTTTTGATGGGGTAATGTTCACCAGCCTTATGACCTTAATTTGCATTTATTTGCATTTGTATGCGCGTGGTAAAGGTTGGAACCACTTGATTAATTTATAGCAGCAAAAATGATTCGGGGATCGGAGTAAAACACGTAAAAACTGATTGAGTAACGACTTTATTAGGTTTTAAGGTCAGTTTTGTCAGCGTTTCATAACAAAATGCCCAGATTGATCCCAGAGAAGCTCCATCATGTCATCAAATCATGACTTTACAATTCAATTGAGCGGATGAACATTATTTATCCCTTAAAAGTTTTTGAGGAAGGAAAAAATACCTTGGTATCCTCAGCAGGAATTTGTTCCTGTTCCCGTTCAATTCTTTCCTGTTCAAGTTGATAAGGTTTTTTATTCAAGCCAAATTTATTCATCAAGTAGTAAGCACCTACTCCCAAAATCGCTCCCACAACCAAACCAATAGCAATTAGTTTGACAAAAACTCGTTCAATATTGTTCTTACGGGCAGCAACGTTTCGAGCCGATACGTTGGCATCTATGTTGTCTAAATCTTTTTGAGAATCAATGTTTGGTGAAGGATCGACGTTGGGATTATCATCTGGTGGAAACATAAGGCAAAACTCTGAATATTAAATAATTTTTAACGGTGAATAGTAAGGGTCAACAGCGGTTCGCTCTTACAGCCTTTACAGGATGTGTCGCATTCTTGTTTCTTTAATCAGCAATTGATTCAAATTGATCTAAAGTTTAGCGAGACAAAAAAAAAGCACTCATAAAAATAAGTGCGATCGAATCAAATGAATTTTAGCCTATTGCTTATGCTGCGCTTTCTGCTACAGGATAAACACTAACTTTTCTTTGTCCTCTAGTTCTATATTCGAACTTCACTTCACCATGAATTAAAGAATATAGCGTATCGTCTTTACCTCGACCGACATTATTACCAGGATAGTATTTAGTACCTCTTTGGCGCACCAAAATGCTTCCTGCGGTAACTTGTTGTCCGCCATAACGTTTTACACCAAGTCGTTTGGAGTTAGAGTCTCGACCGTTACGAGTACTACCAGTACCTTTCTTGTGAGCCATATTATTTTCCTCTTTATTTATTAATTACTTTAATCACTTTATTCTGCTACAGTTGCTTCAACTTCAGCAGTTTCAGCTTGATTATCATCAGCAGCAGCGATCGCCGAACCGTTCATACTGATAGAATTAATCATCAGGCGAGTTAATTCCTGACGATGACCGCGTTTTTTACGAGTTTTCTTCTTGGGCTGCATTTTGTAGACGATGACTTTTTTGCCCCGTCTATGACGCATTACAGTACCTTCCACGGTAGCACCTTCAATAAAAGGACGACCGACAGTAACTTCGTTGTCGTTATTGACCAATAAAACTTTGTCTATGGTATAGCTAGATTCAGGATCGGCAGCTAATAAATTGATGTCGTAAAAACGTCCTGGTTCAACTCTAATCTGTGTTCCGCCTGCTTCAACAATTGCGTAAGTCATGAATTTATCTCTTTTAGTATTGCCGTTAGGGTAGCCTTGGTAAAAGCAGAAACAGAACTTTTAATAGCTACAATTTCTAGACTTTACTATGGCGTTTGGTGCTTTGACCCGCTCCGAGCAAATTATTTAATGCCCAATCTATAATCTTCTATAGTTACTTTAGTTTTGTCAAGCAAAATTAGCCAAACCCCGCCAAAAATCGACGAGGTCTATGTCTGTGTTTACTTTATGCTAACTTTTGAACGGCTGTTGGTAAATCTCTGATGAATAATAAATTAATCCTTATTACCCATTAGCCATTACCCCTTGGTAAACGGTCAAACGAAGTCTAATGACTAAATTTGTTTATGCGCCGACAGATTCCTTGGCTGCGTACATCACTTCTAGGGTGATTTCTGATAAATTGCGATCGCGAGCAAATTTTTCGGTATTGCGCTTGACCTTACCGCGAACAAAACCAGGAATTTTTCCGAGTTCGGCTTTGGCTTCTTTGTTCCAGTTAAGATCGGAATCTGCCGAGATGCCTTTGGTAATTACCTCTTTAGTATCGTGTCCGCCAAAGATCTCTAGCAGATGATCTTCCATGCCCAAGGTGAAAGAATTATAAACCAGATCGGCAATTTGATTGGTTCCTTCATAGCCGACAAATGGCTTGTAGCCAATGGGGAAGTTTTGAATGTGGATCGGTGCTGCAATTACGCCACAGGGAATATCCAAACGCTTACCAACATGGCGTTCCATTTGGGTTCCAAAGATTGCCGAGGGTTCATGACGGGCGATCGCATCGCCGATTTCGGCATTATCTTCACTGATTAGAACTTCATCACAATATTCGCTAACCTGTTCTCTAAACCAGTCCGCATCGTATTTACAGTAAGTACCAGCCAAAACAACATGAATTCCCATTTCCCTGGCTAAGATCTTGGTCATCGCTGCTGCATGAGTATTATCGCCAAACACTACAGCTTTTTTCCCTGTAAGATTCTGACAGTCGATGGAACGAGAGAACCAAGCAGCCTGGGAAACATACAAAGTTTGGTTATTAATATATTCTTCGTAGTTAACCTCAGCACCCTGTTGGTTAACTACCTGCTGTATTTTACGGATGCAGCGTGCGGTTTCTACTACCCCCATCGGCGTAATATCCACATAAGGCATCGCAAACTCAGATTCTAGATACTCTGCCGTCATCATGCCTAATTCGCGGTAGGGAACAAGATTAAACCAGGCGCGGGGTAGATTTTTGAGGTTGTGTACCGCAGCACCATCGGGAATTACTTCGTTAACTTCAATCCCCAAGTCAGCCATCAGGCGTTTTAACTCGGTACAGTCGTGCTGGTTATGAAAACCCAAAGTAGAAATACCAAGAATATTTACCGAAGGTTTCTCTGTTTTACCCGTGGGCAACTCGTCTTTTTTCTTGGCTTTCTCTAGGTAGTATTTAACGACTTGATGTAGAGTGCGATCTGCTGCCTGTAGTTCGTTGTAGCGATAGTGATTGACATCCGCCAGCATCACATCCCCCTGAGTATCCATTGAGGCACGACTAACAAAGTTCTGAAGGTCTTCCTGCAAAATGCTGGAGGTGCAGGTAGGGGTAAGTACAATTAAGTCGGGATGTTCTTCTCGGTCTTTGCGCGTAATATTATCTACTACTTTTTCTTGAGAACCCCGCGCCAAAACGTTACGGTCTACGACACTGGCAGTAACGGGAGTAAAGTTTCGTTCTCTTTCTAACATCGATCGCATCACGTTAAAGTAATCATCGCCTAACGGCGCGTGCATGATGGCATGAACATTTTTAAAAGAACTGGCAATACGTAGAGTGCCAATATGGGCTGGACCTGCATACATCCAATAAGCTAACTTCATTCTTCTCTCCTGAATTTAATTAAAGCGATCGTCGATCTTGTTAAGAAACACACTAATTATTTATCCCTCTGAGTTAGGGA
The DNA here is from genome assembly GCA_015207195.1 of Pleurocapsales cyanobacterium LEGE 10410. GTDB lineage: Bacteria > Cyanobacteriota > Cyanobacteriia > Cyanobacteriales > Xenococcaceae > Waterburya. The sequence goes on along the minus strand of JADEXJ010000076.1, from coordinate 4,247 downwards.
CACTAAGCATTATTGATTGGGATCTGAGGATAGAAAATAACGCTGTGGTATAAATTTGTTTTGATTGTCTCAGAATTGAGTGTCGAAATACGTCTAAATAATTTTGCTTAAGATAAATAATGATTAAATTTACCAAACCCTATCAAACTCTGCCTTTCAACTTTAATTGCTCCCAGGGATTTAACAGCTTTTAGGACAACAAATCTTAATATCAATTGATTAATTTGTATTCTGCCCATTCGCCTTACAACTGCCGTATTTTCCAGCCCAAAAACACTGTGGTTATTATTTTGGTTATGTTTGATGTTTTTTTATTGATTTAATTTACCAAATTAAATTTTAGCCAGAAACAAAAGTTCAATAATTACAATAAGATTAAGAAGTAGCTTTTTTTGATTAAGGATATATCCTCGTCTTCTAAGCCTGTGTTAACCTGAATACTAACTCTGAAATTACCCTAAATTATAAAGTAAAGATTTGTAATAAAGGTTGTAAAATAGAAGAGTAAGGTTTAAAATCCGCTTTTTTACGTAAAACGGTGGATGTTTTATAACCAAAAGGCAGAAATAATAAGTTTAGTAAATTAAAGGATTTCCTAAGGAGCCGTTATCCGATGGACTATATAGAACAACTACTCGATAAACTAAAAGATTTAGCTCAAAAGCTAATCGAGGTCTTGTTAGGGCCAGAAGCTGAACCAGAAAGAGAAGCAATTCCGATTCCTGTTGACGATCGCCAGCGTCGTTATCGTTAACCAAAAATCTTAATAATTCTCTATTTATTACGTATCTTGTCTAAGATAAGCATACTAGTTCTTCATGGTCCTAATCTCAACCTATTAGGACTCCGAGAACCCGAAATATATGGGTCAGTGACCTTAGAGCAAATCAATCGCTCTTTAAAAGTAAGTGGTGAACAACTGCAAGTGAGTGTTAGCTGCTTGCAGTCTAACCATGAGGGGGTACTGGTAGACGCGATACATAATGCCAGGGAAAAGCATCAAGGAATCATCATCAACGCAGGGGCTTATACTCATACTAGCGTAGCCCTTCGAGATGCTTTGGCAGCAGTAGCGGTGCCAGCCGTAGAAGTACATTTGAGCAACATTTATACCAGAGAAGAATTTCGACATCATTCCTATATAGCAGGGGTGGTAGTAGGTCAGATTAGTGGCTTTGGTGCGGACAGCTATCGCTTAGGATTACAGGCTTTAGTTAATTACTTAAACAACAAGGGCGAAATTTAATTCGCCTCAAGTGGCTTGATTAGCGATGCCAGAGATTTCTCCACCACTCGACTGGTTCGGCTTTAACGAAGTTAATGCGATCGCGAATTTGGATGAGATCCCAACCCGTAAGATTAGCCAGGGTTTTTGCTTCATGCTCTTGCCTATCTCTAACGGACTGTAAATATTCTTTGCCAGCGTCACAGGAAATATTTCCCGTAAAGGGATGGCGAATTATATATCTGCCTTGAAACAAATTGCGATCGCTTGTTGATTGAAACTTCAAATCTTCAGGGAAATTCTCTCTGGAGTAGCGAACATGAAGACGGGTAATAAATACGTTGTTGCCTCGCCAGCGATTAGGTTGCCGATCTAACCAAAACACCCCCGCTTGAAGCAACTCTTCACGATTTAAGGGTTCGGCAGAACAAGGATCGCAGCTTGCCATATCCCAGGCATATTCTAAGAAAGCCACTCGGTTTTCCGCCTCATAAGAATTTTGGAACATATCGCTATAGAAGTCTTTAAACTCTTGTTTGACAAATTCGGGTACTTCCTGGTTAGAAGGAACTTTCACGGTACGGTAATTAGTTAGTTCTACCTGTCCTTGGGGAGAAAGCAAGTAGACAATTAAATAACGACCAAAAAATTGCCGTGGAGAGATAGAAATAGTGTTGCAAAACAAAGGTCGAAATAGCGATCGCCCCACTCCAAAGCAACCTACCCGTCTGGGAATTTGGTATCGAACGGGGATCGGTTAACATAAATAGGGCAAACAGCAGCAGGCTACCACTCATAAGCTGGTGTTGCCACACATCCCAACTCCAGCCCAGCCAAAGATTACGAACTGCTTCTAAACCTCCGTAGAACAGTAGAAAAGCGAGGGAAGTATCCCAGCGTCCCACCTGTTTTAATACCACGCCTCCCAAGCCGAGAAATAGCAAGAGATACCACCAGTCGGTTCCCCATTGACCAGGGGTAATCCAAGCATCGTTAGTTAGGGTCAAAGCTGCAATAATACCGAAGTTGGCGGGATTAAAAAAGTGTTTGTTCTGATAACGCAGCAAAAACTTGCTGGAGATAGCGCAAAAACCAGCGATCGCCATAGTTTCTGGGGTATTACTCCGCAGTAAAAGAGATAGACCCAAAGAAGTAATCAAAGCACTACGCAGGGATGTCAAGACTTTGGGACTAATTATGATATTTAATTTACTGTAGATATCAGACCGACTAGATTCTTGGCTGTGTTTGGCATATTCCACCACTGCCGATAACAACCACTGGGTAATTAGGCAGCTAGCCACTACTACTAAAATTAAGCTGGGCTGTACTGTCCAGTCTCTAGTACCTACACCCAAACCCATAAATAAACCGAGAAAGATAATTTGAGTTACGCGAGCATCTTTAAATAACATCGGTTGTTAATACATAACAATACATCAATGTTTTTAGTATCTCTGCTACGGCTCAAGAATAGGCGATCGTTACCATTTTTGTAACACAACTAGGCTATAGGGGAAAAGTATAATTTTGATACTTATTTATTTTCCATAATGCGGTTTTGCTTGCGAGTATGAATTAGACGAATGATCAAGGAGTAATAACTATACAGCCAAAATCCTCCATAAGAGGCTAAAATAAACCAAAATTCGGGGCTTTCTAGATTATAATTAGACTTATCAAACTGCATCTAGCTTACCTAAGAAGTATCTTTTATTTAAACTTACCTTATCTTGGTAAAAGCCGATGTTTTGAGCAATACCAATTGAATCAAAGTTTTGATAAGTTGAGATTTGCTTAGCAACTTCTAGCTAATTGAGGGCAAACTTTCTTAAACTAGATAATGACAAGAAATAGAATTTTGTAAGTAAATTTTGTAAGTAAATATGACAGATAATACTGCACGCGATCGCTTTCGCGCAGCCTATGAAAACCGTTACACTTGGGATAGTGATTTTCCTGGCTATACGACCAAGCTCGAATTAAAACAGGGAGATGAAGTATACACCGCAGACATCAAAGTCAACAGCGATTTGTCTGTAGAAGTGACGGGGATTGAAGATGAAAAAGTAGCGGAAAGTGTCTACAACCACATGAGAGACGTAATTACTCATCGCAAACGCAACACCTTTGAAAATGCCCACGGTAAAAGTACTTTTTCTTTAGGGGAAGAGGACAATTCTGGTGCAGTAGAAATTTTGGTTAAGGGAGACGCTATGGGGTCTAACTACAAAATTCGAGGGACTGAAATCTCTCAGGTAAGCCGTGTCATGGGACCAATGGCGTTTGTAATCAACACCAACGAAAGTCTTGATACTGGAGAGGGCTATATTGCTACGGGTTATAACGCTATCTTCCGCGATTCTAAAACCAACGACCTCAAAGCCAAACGAGAGTTTCAAGAAAGTTATGAAAAACTCGGTAACTATTATGTTCCCCAACATCAGGTAATTGAATCTATCGACCCAAACCAAGATAAAATTACTACTGAGTTTATCTTTTCGGAAACTAAGTTATTAGAACCCGCAGCCGTAGCTTAATTTTTTTTGCTACACGCTAGGATTAATTTATAGTAATACCAATAAAATCAACTGAGTAAACTATGGCATTAGCATTAACTCAAGATAACGTAGAAAACGTCCTAGACGAATTGCGTCCCTATCTGATGGCTGATGGCGGTAACGTCGAACTAGCTGAAATTGAAGGACCAATTGTCAAACTAAGACTACAGGGGGCTTGCGGTTCTTGCCCCAGCTCGGCGATGACGCTTAAAATGGGCATAGAACGCCGTTTGCGGGAAAAAATTCCTGAAATTGTCGAAGTAGAACAAGTAATGTAATTTGATTGCAGAATTTGAACGGGGGGTAATAATTTATCCCTCTTTTTTGTTAGTCACTGACATTACGCAGTTTTGAGAGATTGCAGTTCAAGCATAGCGTGTTGCAAAGCTTGTATGTAAATACGACTCCGCAAAGCAAAATGATTCATTTTGTGTTTTATTTTCAAACATTCCAATTTAAAT
>JADEXJ010000075.1 GCA_015207195.1 Pleurocapsales cyanobacterium LEGE 10410 | reverse complement strand
TACTCATTACTCATTACTCATTACTCATTACTCATTACTCATTACTCATTACTCATTACTCATTACTCATTACTCATTACTCATTACTCATTACTCATTGTCATAAACCCATATTCTTCAAATACCGCCTGTGCTTCTGGGGTGGCTAAAAATTCTATGAGTTCGGCTGCTGCTTCAGGGCGATCGCTGTCTTTAATCGCAGCAACGGGATAAATTACGGGGGAATGGCTAGTTTCTGGGGCGGTAGCGATTACTCGAACATTATCGGCACCTTGGGCATCGGTTCGATATACAACTCCAGCATCGACGTTGCCCGTAGCGACGTAGTTCAGAATCTGGCGGACATCTTTACCATAAACGGCTTTAGAGTTTACTTTGTCGGCAATCTGGAAAGAATTTAAGACTTCCTGGGCATATTTACCCGCTGGAACGCTGGCTGGTTGTCCTAAAGCAACTGTAGTTATTTCTTCGGTAGTCAGATCGTTAAAATTATCGAGCTGGGAATTGCTTTTATTATTACTTTCTGGAGCAATCAAGACCATTTGATTTTTTAATAAATCTCGGCGGGTTTCTGTCAGCAATAATTCCTGTTCTGCTAAAGCATCCATTTTGTTAACAGCAGCAGAAATAAACACATCTACAGGCGCGCCCTGTTCTATTTGTCGTTGCAGAGAACCAGAAGAAGCAAAATTATAGATAATTTCGGACTGGGGATATTTTTGCTCGTAAATCTGCTCGATTTCTGTCATCGCGCCTTTGAGGCTAGCTGCTGCGGATACAGTTAGTTGAGTTAAGGGAGTAGCTTGACTGGACTGTTCTAGTTTAACTGCCTTCAAGGTGTTGCAGCCCATTACAAATAATGATGATAAAGCTGTAATTATTAGAAAGCTGTTAATTTTTAGGCGATTATTCATAACGTTCGACCTCAATTTTTTGTCTTTTGTTCTTTGTTCGATCGACTACTAATGACCAATGACTAATGACTAATAACTCTAACTTTAATCGAATTAGCTATATCTTTATCGATCGCAATGCGAGTTCTGCCCACTCTGATAATAAAGGAGGGAAATCTTTGTTCCAAGGTTATGTGCATTCCTGTATGGACTCCCATTGCCAGCAGTTTTTTGACTATTTTGTCGTCTTTATTTCTAATGGCAGCGATCGTGCCTTGGGTTTTAGTTCCTAAATAATCTAGGGGGGAATATTGAACGGAAAAGCCTTGAGTCAACATTTTAGAAGATCTCCATAATAGTTAGTAATTGATTGAGCAGATAGCCTAAAGAAAAGGCAAAGCAAACTACAAAAATCGCGATCGCCATGGTAGTTTTGATACCTCGTTCTTTCAGCATAAATTGCAGTTGAGCAATACAGGGAATAAACAGCGTTAGAGTAACGGCTGCTACTACTAATTGTTGTCCTGTGAGAATTCCTGAAGAATGCAGATCGAACATTCCTGCTGCGCCGTAGTCGCGACGGAAAAAGCCATATAAAAAGGTGGGTGCAGCTTCTGTGGGTAATCCCAACCACAGCATTACTGGTTCTAAACCTCTGACTATGACATCAAATAATCCCGTCAGTTTACCCACCCAAATTAATATCGAGGCAAAGATAAATAGAGGCAGAATTTCGGCAAAGTACCATTTGAGACGGACATAAGTTTTAGTCAGGATCGCTGGTAAACTGGGCAATCTTAAGGGGGGAATTTCCATATAAAAACAACTTGCTTCCCCAGGAACAACTTTACCAGCAACAAAACCAATACCTAAAAAGATCGCCATCATTACCCCACTCCAGATCAATAAGGCAGTAGGTTCTTGGGAAAGTAAAGCTAGAATCACCCCCAATTGTGCCGAACAGGGAATAGTCAAAGCCAACAGCAGGGTAGCAATTATTCGTTCTCGTTTGCTTTCTAGGGTGCGAGTTACTAAAGTCGCCATCGTACCGCAACCCAAGCCGAGGATTAAGGGAATAATCGATCGCCCCGAAAGCCCGATAGTTTTAAAAGCGCGATCCATCAACAAAGATAAACGGGGTAGATAACCGCTATCTTCTAAGAGAGAAAACATCAAAAAGAAGGTAGTGACAATCGGTAAGACAATCGCCACCGCATAGCGAATGCCTAAAGTAATGATGCCATAATCGTTAGCCAGCAAATCGCGGATTGCCTGCCAGGGAACAATAGCAGCTACGATATTATTTACTACAGGATTAATCGACGACTCAAAAAATCCTTCAATACCATCGACTAAAGTTCCCCCACCGAATACCCCGACAAACTGGTAGATACCAAAGTAGAGAATTAAAATTAAAATCGGAATACCTGTAAGGGGATGAACCGTTAACTGGTGCAGCCACTCATCTTTTACCACTGGTTGATGTCGTAGATGAACCGTGACATCCTCTTCAATCGCCCTTGCCAACTGGTGACGGGTTTGGGCGATGGCAAAAGTTAGAGATTCAGACATATTTGCCTGTGTCTCGCTAATAATTCTTTCTATCTCTGGGAAATAGGGTTCTCGTTGCAGTTGCGATCGCGTTTCTCGATCTTGTTGTAGTAATAATAAAGCGATGCTGCGCCGTGAAATCGCATCCTGCCATCGTTCTGACAGTAATAACTCTATCCGACTAATGGCAGTTTCAATAGGTGAGGGATACAGAATTTGAGGGGACATGATCGGCTACCTTAGCAATTAATTTTTTCAGTCCTACTTTTTGTGCTGCTGCCATAGTGACGACGGGAATACCTAGTTGGTGCGCCAAGCGATCTTCATTTACCCAAATCCCTAATTTTTGCGCCTCGTCAATCATATTGACTACCAACAAAACGGGTAGCTGAGTTTCCATTAGCTGCAAAGTGAGATTGAGCATTCTACCAAGATGTTTGGCATCGATGACATGAATTATTAAATCCACTCCTTCATTAGCAATTAAATCTCTGGCAACACTTTCTTCTTCCGTAATCGGCATTAGAGAATACATCCCTGGGGTATCAAAAAAAGTTACTTTTTCTCCCGCAATTACTGCATTTCCCTTGGCAACTTCTACCGTCGTGCCTGGATAGTTGGAAACCGTAACGTAAGTGCCAGTTAAAAGATTAAATAGCAAACTCTTACCTACATTAGGAGAACCAACTAAAGCGATCGTAGTTCGACCAGTAGAAGATGAATTTTTCGGTCTCTTTTTTTTAAAACCAAAATTGAATATTTTCCATCCTATATTCTGTCGCTTAGGGTGACAGCTTTGATGGCAATCGTGACAATCCATTTTATTATTTTTGTTTTATTTATTAGATTAACTATAATGATTTTTAAATACTGCTAACTAAGATACTAAAAAAACTATTTGTTAGTTGTTAGTTGGAAGATATTTTTATTTTTTGACTGCTACATCATGTTTTATATGCAAATTTAAAGAAATAATACAAACAACATTAAGTTAATTGTTGTAAAAGCTAATTGCTAATAACCAATAATAATCACCTAAAACTTTTGTGTGCGGGAAAAACTTTATGTCCGACCAGAAAAATTATCATTCCCAACAAACCTTTAATGAGAGGAGGGGTCAAAACCAATACACATACCAGAGCAAGCATAGCGGACAACCAAGCCATTAGTTTGTGTATTTCATCGCTATTGTGAATAGTCAATAAAACAATTCCCATACAAATTGATAAAATAAGTAAATAATGAATTAGCATTTTCTTTTCTCTCTTTCAATATTTTAGTTATTGGTTATTGGCTAGTAATACAAAAGACAAAAGACAAAGGACAAAAAACATATGACTAATAGTTTATTCATTAGCCAGCCAACACAGCTCTAGCCAAAAACGGAAATCTTGCTGTTTAAGTTTTGATAAAGGATCTTTGATTAATCGATTAGCATTGATAAATATCACTTCCGCTAAGCCCATATTTTCTGCTGCATCTCGGAAAACATCTTGCTGTTGGAGCAAGCGATCGCCGATTTTTTCGGGATAATAAATAACCAAATAGTAAATACGCTGTTTAGGTTGAGTTCGAGTGGCATTTAATTCGATAATTTTTATCAAACAACGTCGCATTAATTTAGCTACTACGGGATAATAGCTATCGATAATTTTTATATATTCTTTTGTTAGTTCTTCGCGACTTAACATCAGTTTTGGGATAAGTAATAAACTTTTGATATTACTCGCCAGCCATCGACCGAAAAAAATAATAAAAGACAAAAAATTATGTCAAATCAAATATTTACTGACGAACAAACTATTTTGATACAGGGCTGATTTAGCTGTTGGCATTTATCAGCAATTATTTCTGCTTTAGCGCGATCGCTAGCCAGATCTTTTAGATTTGTCACCGTACCTGGAAGGGGACAGAAATCATCAATTTCGGGACAAAACTGGGGTGGATACTCCATGATTTTGACTGTTCGCCGATTTTTTTTTTGTAAGTCTAAATCGCGAGCAAAAATAAACTCACTGTAGTCGGCAATATTATCTAAACCAATGATATTTAACCAAATTTCGGCAGCTAGCCAAACCCCAGTTTTATAGATAATTTGTTTCCAGATAGTTCTGTTGGTTTTGTTGTTAGTCATTGGTCTTTTGTAGGTCTTTTGTGATTAGTAAGTGTCAGATATATTGATATGCTTTGCTGATAACTAATGACCAATGACCGATAACTAGACTAAATAGGCTTCTTGATGAGTTTTGATCGTACAGTCGGATTTGGGATATGCCACACAAAGCAACACGTATCCTTTTTCGATTTGGTTATCATCTAAAAAGCTTTGATCCTCTTGGTCAACCTCACCTTCGACAATTCTGCCGACACAGCTAGAACAAGCACCAGCCCGACAGGAGGAAGGCATGTCTAAATCTTGCTCCTCTGCTGCATCAAGAATATACTCATCTTCGGGAACATCAATAGTTACATCAATTTCGGGGGGTTTTTTGCGTTTCCCTTTGATTAGGCGAACTTTGTAAGTAGTAGTCATGATTTTTCCTTCTCTTTGATAATTTTGTCCTTTGTCATTGGTCACTAGTTGTTGGTGACCAATGACCAATAATTAAGTACATGGCACCGCTTCTGGAGTCCCCTCGCCAGCAGAGAAAGACATGCCACAGCCACAGCTATCAGTAGCATTGGGATTCTCAAAAGTGAATCCAGATTGGATCAAATTTTCCACGAAATCAATGACAACACCGTCTAAAACAGGCGCACTTTCGGAATCTAAATAGATGTTTATTTCGTCTTGTTTAAAGACTAGATCGTCTGCTTCGGGGCTATCGACTATATCTAATGTATATTCAAACCCGCTACAGCCACCATCGACTGCTGCTAGGCGAACACCTTTTTGAGTAGTAGTTTCATTAGCACTAGCGCGGATAAAAGTACGAAGTCTGAAAGCTGCTATTTCGGTTAAAGTTACGGTCATGGTTTTTCTCCTTTTTGTTTAATAGTTAGTAGGTAGGGTGGGCAAATTTCTAGAGCTACTAATCATAGATTTCCAATAAGTTATTTTTGCCCACCTTACGGTTAGTAGTTAGTAGTTAGTGGTTGCAGATTGATTGTCTCTGCTTGTTCTGCTTGCTTTCCGCAGACGGGACAATCAGGATCTTTGTAAGTGTGAAGTTTGTGAAACTCAACATTAGCTAAATCCATATTGAGTAACTGTCCTAAGAGGGGTTTACCCAAGCCTGTAATTAGCTTGATGGCTTCCAATGCGCTCATACAGGCGAGAGTGCCAGAAACCGCACCCAGTACGCCAAAGGCTCGACGATCCCAGTCGGGTTTTTCAGGAAACAGACAAGCCAGACAGGGGGTTTTCCCAGGGACGATAGTGGTGAGATAAGCTTCCATGCTGTTCATGGCAGCTTCTACCATTGGCTTATTCCAGCGCACGCAGGCAGCATTAAGCAAATCCCGTTCGGGAAAATTGTGAGCGCAACTGAGGGCAATATCAGCACTTTGAACGAGGGCATCTACATTGTCGGGATTGATGTATTCGGCGATCGCCTCAACTTCCACATCGGGATTAATTTGAGCCAGGGTTGCTTGAGCTTTGGTAACTCTGGTTTTACCTACCCAATCATCCGTCATTAGAATCTGACGATTCATATCGTCCAAACGTAACTCGCCACCGCGAACTAGAATCAATTTGCCAATACCAGCAACCGCGAGGTAAAGGGCAACAGTACCGCCCAAACCACCTACTCCAGAAACCAAAGCAGTAGTATTTTTCAAGGCTTTTTGTCCCTCTTCTCCCAGTTCGGGAAGCTGAATCTGTCGGCTATAGCGTTCTAGTTCTTTTGGTGTCAGCATAATTGTCCTCTATATACTTGTCGATCGCGTATTGTTAATTTATTAGCTAATGGTTGTTTGTAACTTATCTGTTTGTAAGTGCAATAGATAGTGATTAACAACTAACAACGAACGAACCTTATTTTGCCTCGGCTTTTTTAGTAAGCTCATCTAAAGAAACAAAGTTTTTCGGTTTGCTTTGAAATACTTTAAACAACTTAGTTTCCAGAGGACTGGAAGTTAAGTAAACCTGATAGGCTTCTTCTAAAGCCATACCGTACTTTTCTAGTTTTTCTGCTTCATCGACATCGGGGAAAGCAGCATCTACTTCCTTAATCAAGTCAGAAAACTTTTTCAAAATATGGAGGCGATTGATATTTACAAACTCGCGATCGTATTCAATGTCGAAAAATTGTAAGTAGTCTTCCGCATTCGTTAGGCTTTTGAATGCCGTTAATGTTTTTGGGGTAGCTTCAGTTTTTGTCATGGCGATCGCTCCTCTAATAGTTTGATAAGAATTTCAGATTTACCTAAGACAACTGTTTTTCCCAGGTTTTTAGTTGTTGCCTGAGTTCGGCTAATTGAGCAAAAATCTCATGGGTTTTGGTTGCTTCCTCGATTAGTTTTTCGTAATCTGTAGGCAAACCTTCGGCAAGATCATGCAGATCCATTTTCATTTGACCTGCTTTGCTGTTAAGCCGTCTGACTCTTTTCTTCAACTCGGCAACAGCTTCGGGGGTTGGGGGTGTTGTTGTTTGAACCATTTTTCAATTAATAAATAATCGATTGTTGTAAATTGATTTAGCCATCGGCAGCATTAGGAAACTGTTCGATCGCTTTGATGCCCGACTCGACCAGTCTTTCACCTTGGGCAGCTAATTTCTTAAGAGAGGGATAGCCAAAACGTTGAGCATCTCGTAAAGTACGAGATAAAACAACCAATTTTCCCGTCCAGACAATTGCCCAACCGAAGCCTTCATGAGAAAGATCGGTAACAACCTGGCAGAGTTTACCTGTCTGTTTTTCAATACAAACTGCGATCGCTCGATAGAAACAAAGGATTCTTAATTGAGTAGCAGGATCGACATCCCCTTCAATAGAAATTTTGCTTTTCTTCTCTTTGCTAACCACAAAATTGGCGATTACTAATTCATCTTTCCAGGTGCGATAAACACCATAACTATCTTGAGCGCGTACTTGCAGAACTAATTCTTTAAGAAAGGTACTTTCTTCAATAATGTTGGTAGTAGTTTCGGTGGTAGTGGTGGTAGTCATGATTGTTAGTGGTTAATTGTTGATAGTTGATTGTTAATAGTTAGTGGTAAGTCATTAGTATCGACTTATTACTTATTACTTATTACTTATTACTCATTACTTGTTATTCACTCCTCTTCATCATCAAAATCAAAGCTCTTAGTTTTTTGCCCTAAAGCTTTACGCAACCAAGGAGGAGGATTCTCTAATGTCTCAACCAAACTGTTAAGAACATCAGAAATTTCATCATCTTTATTTTCTGCTTTGAGGGGGGTAATTTTGTTTTTTAGAAGACGGGATGCAGCACTGCCTCCGATCGCCGAAACGTAGACGATCGTACAGTCGGCAACTGCCTCAATTTTGGGAACCAACTTGTCTTCATTCCCATCTTCTTTAAGGTTTCCGCCAAACTCAACGGTGTTGAGGAAGTTATATCCATTCGCATCAACGTCATAAACATCGACTTTTTTTGCCCAGCCAAAGTGAGCATTAATATGGACGTTATCTTGGGTAGCAAAAGCAACTTTCATGGTTGTGGTTAGTGGTTACTAATAACAAAAAACAAAGAACCAATGACAAAAAACTAAAGATCTAAATAGCGACTAGCTTTGGTAATAGCATTGCTGATACTGGTTTCAGCCGATTCAATTAGTTCTTGTAGAGATATAAAACCAAAGCTTCTATAACCCCAAATCAGGGAATACAAGACTAAAACTCCGCCACAAAAAATAACTGCCGAACTGAATTCTCTATCTCTTAGATGAACAAAAGCCTCTGTATTCTGCCCTGTTTTACTTGCAATACTGGATGCGATCGCTTTATAAAAGGCTGTAGTTAGAAGCTGATTTAAAGGATCGAGGTTAAGGTTTTTGCTGGAGTGTTCTTCTTTCTCTAAAGAAATAATTAATCGGTCGATCAGTAGTTCATCCGACCATAGATCGTATAAGTTACAAGTATCAGTTAAATGAATTTGCTCAAGTAGCTCTTGTAAAAAAGAATCTTGAGTTTTAGTTGACTCTATATTTAACTGTGGCGGTTTTTCTAATAAAATAGCTTTACTCATTTTCCTACTCCTTAACCTATGACAAAGAACAAAGAACAAAGAACAAAGAACTAATGACCAATCTCAATAAAAATATTGCCCAGGTCGAATAAAAACTGCATCGAACCTTTATATCCCACTAGGCAACGAGAACCATTGCCCAGGCGATCGTAGATAGGGTAACCCATACGATATAGAGGAATATTCAGTTTTTTAGCTAGACCTTTTCCTTGAGAATTAGTAATAATTAAATCCGATCCAGTTGCTAAATCTTCTAAGTCTTCTAAATCGCCAATAGTTACATTTTCAAAAGGCAATTCTTTAAGTATTGGTGACTTAGTTGTTGTGACAGCAGCTTGAATTTCTGCGCCCATCTCTTTTAATAGCCAACTAGTTTGATAGAGTAAATCTGGTTCTAAAGCTAGAGAAATCTTTTTACCACCGAGATAGAAATGGGTGTCTAAAATCGCATCCTGTAGCTGACGACGTTGACGTAGGTATTTTTCAGGGATTTGGGGTTTGAACTGCCAATTATTAGCTTTATAGTTAGAAATTTGTGCCAGCAGCCACAAGAAATTATCTACTGCACCTAAACCCGTCAAGCGAGGTATTATTTGATAATTAGTCCCGAACTTTTCCTTTAAAGTTGACGCAGCAGGACGCATACTTTCGCCAATGGCAATCGTAAAAAGCGATCGCTCTAATTGCTGTAGTTGCTCTTTTGAAGTGCCACCAGGAGTTTTACTATTGTAGTCATCATCTAAATGACCGTCTACCGATTCGGATAAATCGGGGATCACCAGGGGTTTCAAACCAAATGCTTCAACTATTTCTTTGATTTCTGACCCATCCCCAGGTGCAAGAAGCGATCCCGCTAAAATTGTCACCTGCTGTAGAGATTGACCACGGTACGTCTCTACGGATTGACCGTAATCAGTCGCGACAATTGAGTTGACCGCAGCAGCAAAACCATCCTGCAACCCACCCTTATAATCGGGGGTGGAAACAAAGATAATTGGCAGATAATCTAGTTCGGGATGTCGCTTACGAATCGACTTGAGGATGCCATCCATATCATCTCCCCGCGTCTCCGTTAACCCCGTAGTCAACAACCCAATTAGGTCAGGTTTAGCACTTTCTACTAAGGTTAAAAGTGCCTGTTCGATGTTTTCCTCACCCCCTAAAATTGTTGTCACCTCAGTCATGGCGGTAGTTGCCAGGGGAATCGCTTCGCGAAAGTGTCTTACTAACAGCACTTTGGCAAAAGCAGTACAACCCTGAGAACCATGAAACAAGGGTACGATTCCTTTCAATCCCAAGAAAGCTAAGGCTGCACCCAGAGGAGGACTCTGTTTGAGAGGATTGACAGCGACGGATTTTTTGTTGCGAGTGATAGTAGTCATTTTTAAAAGTAGGAAGTAGGGAGTAGGGAGTAGGGAGTAGTAAGTAATAAGTAATAAGTAATAAATTTTTTGTTGGTCAGCTATTAGCAATCAACAATTAACAATTAACAATTAACCACTAACCACTAACCACTAACTACTAACTGTTTCCCAGGGTGCTGGCTGTTGAACCTGCTGCCAGATGGGACTATGGAGGGCGCGATCGAATTCTTTTGCCATTTCAACCAGTCCGTCATATCCTGCATAGGGTGTATGGCGTTCTTGGTTAATATCGAGGAAAGGAATGCGGGCTTTGAGGGCGGTATATTGGTTACGTCCCCCAGCTACGAGCATATCCGCTTTGGTCTTAGCAATTACTTTTAAAATTTCTTTAGCGTTACCTTTGGCTAAAGCAATGCCGTCTTTACCCAATAATTTTTTAATTTTGGCTTTATCTTCTTCGGTACTCTTTTTAGTGCTGGTGGCAACTACTTTCATCCCCAAATCTTGGGCAGCCGACATCACCGACCAACTTTTGACCCCGCCTGTATATAGCACCATCCGTTTATCTTTGAGCCTGGCACGATAGGGAGCAAGAGCAATATCCAGTTTGGCGGTTTCTTCCGCAATTACGGTTTCTACTCGTTGTTGCAGGGCTTCATCACCGATTTTCTGAGCGATATTTCGCAAACAACGGTTCATATCCTCAACGCCATAGAAAGACTCTTCGATATAGGGAATGCCGTAACGCTCCTCCATTTTTCGCCCCATATTAATTAGAGCTTTGGAGCAAATCATCACGTTGAGTTTTGCCCGATGGGCATAGCGTATCTCTTCAAAGGTGGCATCACCTGTAATTTTGGAGAGGACGCGAATACCAACTTTTTCAAATAGAGGTAATACGCTCCATACTTCCCCCGCAACGTTGTATTCCCCAATTAAATTAATATCGTACGGGGTAGTATATTCGGGTTCGGCAGTCCCGACAACGTAATCTAATAAGGATTCCCCAGCCAACCTGTTACCCAGATTCTTGCTACCAACAAAACCAGGAGAGTTAACGGGAATTATGGGAGTCTCAAACTTTTTAGTCGCTGCTTCGCAAACTGCATCTAAGTCATCGCCAATTAGAGCAGTAACGCAGGTAGAGTAAACAAAAATCGCAGGAGGATTATAGCGTTTGATTACTTGAGAAATTCCTTTATAAAGTCGTTTCTCACCACCAAAAATAATGTCATTTTCGCTAATGTCGGTAGTAAAACCCATCTTGTAAGTGGTAGCACCAGAAGAAAGACTACCGCGACTGCCCCAAGAATTCCCCGCACAGGCAATAGGACCATGAACTAAGTGTGCAGCATCGGTAATGGGAACAAGGGCAATGGACGCTCCATCAAAGGCACAACCTCCCTGGGCTGCTCCTGGTTTAGCTTGTTGGGTGCAGGCTTTGTTTTTACCCTGTTCTCCTTTTTTATGATTATGCTCGCAACCTGGTTCGTTAAGGAGGTCTGCGATTTTGCCTTTGGTGAGTTTCATAGTTCTTTTAACAAATATACTGCGTAATATCTTCGCCACAGTCTCCTTCTAAATAACTAAGGGCGCGGAGGCGCAAACTGACAACTTCGTTATATAGAGGATTTATTTTACAGAGAGCGGGAATGTGGAAGGTTTTACCCAAAATAGTCACATCGCGCTCAAAAGGACAGCTACAGGGAATTAAATTACAAAGAAAATGGGCGAATTTATCGTCTTTTACTTCGATGCGATCGACCCAGCGACGTAAGGGATAAAAAGGATCGAAGTGGAATTTTTTAGTAGTAATGTAATGCCCCCTAAATCCCCCAATCATGGGGGACTTTGAGTTGCCTTTCTCCCCCAGAATTGGGGGGCGGGGGGCGAAATCAGATCCAGATCCAGTAATACCTATTTTTTTATCTGGAAGAGAATTATAAGGGCTATGGGTATGAGTAGACATAATGGTGTCCTCAATTTTCTGTAACCTGTTCTAGTTCTTTACCCAGACAACCGACGACGCTGTTAGTTTCTAAAAAATGTACGGAATAAATATAAGCAGTTTGCAAATATGTTCCGATGGAAATGATGTATCCTTCATCTCCTTTGTTGGCTAAAGTTTCACCGATTCTTTTACCTGGGAATGTGCCATCATTGCGGATTTTTTTACGGACTCTTACTTTAGAATCAAGATCGAAATCTGGTTCGCGATCAAGTTCTACATCACCTAGTTTCATTGTTTTGTCCTTTGTTGTTTGTCCTTTGTCATTAGTCATTTGTCCTTTGAATAGAAACCAATGACTGATGACTAATGACCAGTGACGAATTTAACGAATCAAGTCGAAAGAGATATCAGTTTTGGCAGGAATGATAGTCTGGCGATCGAGTTCGTCGAGGATGGTGTTGATAATCCAGTTATGGAGGTTGAGCGCACCTTTGTAACCTAATGTTTCATAGCGGTGCATATGATGGCGATCGAAGATTGGATAGCCGATGCGTACTAAAGGAGTTTTGGTGTCGCGCCAGAGGTATTTACCGTAGGAGTTACCGATTAAGAGGTCTACTGGTTCGGTAAACATCAGACTCCGCATATGCCAGAGGTCTTTTTTGCCCCAGATAGTGGAATTTTGACCGTAAGGGCTAGCATCTAAGACGGCTTGCAGTTCGGCTTCAAATGCCTCATTGGTATTGGTGACGAGGATATGAACTGGTTCTGCACCTAATTCGAGTAAGAAGTTAACTAAACCAAATACATGATCGGGATCGCCATATAAAGCAACGCGCTTACCGTGAATCCAGGCTTGGGAATCAGTCATGGCATCAACTGCACGACCTCTTTCTTCGACTAACTCTTGGGGAACTGGCTTACCAGAGATTTCCGATAGCTTGCTCAAGAACTCGTCAGTACCTTTGATTCCAAAAGGACGGAAGTTATAAGTTTCTTGTCCCCATTCTTTGCCGATCCATTCTTGAGTCTTGGGAGTAGTGTATTTTTGGAAGAAGAATGTGCCTTCGCCATTAATTGAATCAGCAGCATCTTCTAAGGTAGTCAGACCGTTGTACATTTGGAATTCACCAGTATTAGGAGAATCAAATGAATCTGCATTATCGGAAAGAATGGTGTAGTCGAGATCGAATAATTGGAGAATGCGTTTTAATTCGCGAATATTACCAATATAAGGATCGAAGCCTAAGTTAAAGTTATATTTGCCGTTGGTAGTTTCTTGTTTTTTATCTTTAGTCAAGCAACTCAAAATACCCTTGAGCATATTGTCGTAACCAGTGATGTGAGAGCCGACAAAGCTAGGAGTATGGGCAAAAGGAACGGGGAAATCTTCGGGAATTGAGCCTTTATTCTTTGATGTTTGAATATATGCACCCAAGTCATCACCAATTACCTCAGCCATGCAGGTAGTGCAGAGGGCAATCATTTTAGGCTTGTAGAGTGTGTAAGAGTTTGCCAGCCCATCAACCATGTTGTTGAGTCCGCCAAATACTGCTGCGTCCTCAGTCATCGAGGAAGAAACAGCTTGGAAAGGCTCTTTGAAGTTACGAGTTAAGTGAGTACGAAAATACGCAACGCAACCCTGAGAACCGTGAGAGTAGGGTAAAGTTCCTTCAAAACCTGCTGCCACAAATAAAGCACCCAAAGGTTGACAGGCTTTAGCTGGGTTAATGGTTAGAGCTTCGCGATCGAAGTTTTTCTCCCGATAATCCCAAGATTTTGTCCATTCTGCTACTTCAGCAACTTTTTCTTTGCTGTGCGCGCCTTCAAACTGACGCTTGTATTCAAACAAGTCTTGATAGGGGTCGGTTTGAAATAGATCGAAGTGGTCTTGAATCTTACCTGCTTCTGAAGTGACGGCAGGAGTTAGATTTCTTTCGGTGTTCTCAGTCATGACACTTTACCTCTGAAGGGAATATTATTGGTCGGTTGTGAGTCATTGGTTATCGAGCAAACGAAAGATCGAGAAAGGATAACCAACGACTATTTATTTAGAGAAATTACTTTGCTGCCCAAGGATTTTCGATTAGACTCCAAGTGGGGTTGTTAATTGCCAAATCCATATCGCGAGCGAAGACAGCAAAGCCATGATAGCCGTGATAAGGACCTGAGTAATCCCAGGAGTGCATCTGACGGAAGGGCAGAGCCATTTTCTGGAAGACGTATTTTTCTTTAATTCCTGCTGCAATCAAGTCGGGATTTAGCTGTTTGGCAAATTCTTCAAATTCGTGACCGCTTACGTCATCGTAGATAATTGTGCCTTCTTTAACGTAATCTGCGGTACGTTTATAGTCGTCGTTGTGACCAAACTCATAACCAGTTCCAATCACCTTCATACCCAAGTCTTCAAAAGCTGGGATTACGTGACGGGGGCGCAGTCCACCAACCATCATCATCACAGTTTTGCCTTCCAAGCGGGGACGATATTGCTCGACGATCGCATCCATGTCTTTTTGATATTCGGCAATAACTTTTTCCGCATTGGCTTGAATGGTTTCGTCAAACTGAGCAGCAATCTTGCGTAGGGACTTGGCAATTTGAGTCGGACCAAAGAAATTATACTCTAACCAGCCGATACCGTATTTTTCTTCCATGTGACGGCAGATATAGTTCATCGACCGATAACAGTGGATTAGATTTAGCTTGGCTAGGGGAGTCATTACTGTTTCGTTAAACGATCCATCCCCAGAGAATTGGCTGATGACTCTCAAGCCGATCGCTTCTAGTAGCATTCTACTGGGCCAAGCATCACCACCGATGTTGTAGTCACCAATGATATTAACGTCATAAGGACTAGACTCAAATCCTTCAGGAAGTTTACGATATTCATCAGCCTTGGGTAGTACCCAGTCACGGACTGTATCGTTAGCAATGTGGTGTCCTAAAGATTGGGAAACGCCTCTAAAACCTTCGCAACGTACTGGAACTACTGGTTTTTTAGTTTCTTCGGCTTTCTGTCTGGCAACGGCTTCAATGTCATCTCCAATTAAGCCGACGGGACATTCTGATTCAATGGTTGTTCCTTGGCTCAAGGGGAACAAAATTTCTAATTCATCAATTAACTTTTTAAGTTTTTTATCACCGCCGAAAACAATGTCTCGCTCTTGGAAATCGGATGTAAACTGCATGGTACCGAAGGTATCCACCCCAGTAGTACCAACATAATAGTTACGACGACCAGACCAGGAATAGTAACCGCAACCTACAGGACCGTGAGAGATATGAATCATATCTTTAACGGGACCCCACACTACCCCTTTTGCCCCTGCATAGGCACAACCACGAGTAGTCATTACCCCAGGAACGGATTTTTTATTGGATTTTACGCCACAGTCAGACTTTTCTTCTTCGCGAACACCAAGGTGTTTGGAGCGTCTTTTTGCTGCTTTCTCTGGATAGGCATCCAGTACCTCTTTAATCAGTTCTTTGTTTTGATCTACAGTTGTCATGATTCTCTCTCTCCATAATGGTTGTTGGTTGTTAATCGTTAGTCGTTAGTCGTTAGTCGCTGGTCATTAGTCATTGGTTTAATCACTAGAAACTCAGAACAAACAACGAAGAACAAATAACAAATGACGAAGAACAAAGGACAAAGAACAGTTATTTATTCTCTGTCCCTAATTGCCTAACTAAACCGAAGCACCAGTTTTATCAGCTTCAAGCACTTTTTGGTATTCTGCATCGGAATCCATAAATCCGTACTCAACTAGAAGTTCTTCGAGTTCATCCATGGTGATGGGAGTAGGAATTACTAAGTCTTTGTTGTTGGCGATTTTTTCAGCTAAAGCGCGATATTCATAAGCTTGAGAATGCTCGGGTTCGTACTCAATCACAGTCATCCGACGTAATTCTGCTCGTTGAACCACGTTGTCACGAGGAACATAGTGAATCATTTTGGTTCCCAGTCTGTCAGCCAAAGCTTCGATTAATTCAATTTCTTTATCAACTTTACGGCTGTTACAGATTAAACCGCCTAGACGAACACCACCAGATTGTGCGTATTTAAGAATACCGCGAGCAATGTTGTTAGCTGCGTACATTGCCATCATCTCACCAGAGGTAACAATGTAGATTTCTTGGGCTTTACCTTCACGAATCGGCATGGCGAAACCACCGCAAACAACGTCACCCAATACGTCATAGGAAACTAAATCTAGGTCTTCGTAAGCACCTTCTTCTTCGAGGAAGTTGATAGCAGTGATAATACCACGACCCGCACAGCCTACACCTGGTTCGGGACCACCAGATTCAACGCATCTAACGTTGTTATAGCCAGTGAGTAATACTTCATCTAGTTCGATATCTTCTACTGCACCTCTTTCTGCTGCCAGAGAGAGAATAGTAGTCTGAGCTTTAGTGTGCAGCATTAAGCGTGTGGAGTCTGCTTTGGGATCGCAACCGACGATCATGACTCTTTGAAGTTCTGAAAGTGCAGCAATGGTGTTTTGCGAAGTAGTGGATTTACCGATTCCGCCTTTACCGTAAAATGCAATCTGTCTCATGGTTAGTTCTCTCTAATTTTGTTATGAGTTTCTAGTTCTTAGTTTTTTGGCTTTAGTCCTGGGTCATTCGTCTTTGGTTCTTAGTAGCGATCGCAAATCAACGAGTGACTAATACCTTGGTGGCGATCGCTCTCCGCAATTGTTGAGGTTGAGGAAAAACATAATTGATGTATCGGGGTAAATATTTACCAGTTTCACCTTGTTCGATTCTTTTCTGTCCTTATCTTCAAACAAATGACAAAGGACAAAGAACCTATATTTAAACTGATACAACAGTTAGGGTAGGTAACACGCGCTCTTGTAAGGTAGCTTCGATCGCGAGTTTTAAAGTTTCGGTAGAAGAAGCACAGCCACTGCAAGCACCTTTGAGGATTACTTTGACGACATCGCCTTCAATATCGAATAGTTCCATATCACCGCCGTCTTCGGCTAAAACTGGTCTAATTTCTGTATCTATTACTCGTTGAATTAGGGTAATTTTTTGTAAGTTGGTTAGAGTTCGTTTTGGTTGAGTCGTCGAATCTTGTTTGGCAGTCGCGATCGCGGTTGCTACCTCGACGCTTTTTTCTTGTTGGACTTCGATCTGCTTTTGTTCGGTGGTAACTTCTTCGATTAAATCATCAATGTCTGGCAGACAAGAACTACAACCACCACCCGCCTTGACATAGTTAGTAACTTGTTCTGCGGTCGTAAGATCATTTTCGCGAATAATTCTTTTGATTTTTGTATCAGAGACACCAAAACAACGACATATAAGATTTCCTTCATCTTCTTCGTGAGTGTCTAAGGGAATACCTTTGTAGTTATAGATTGCAGCTTCTAAAGCTTCCTGTCCCATCACCGAACAGTGCATTTTCTCTTCGGGTAAGCCACCGAGAGATTGGGCAATTTCTTTATTAGTTACTTTTAGGGCTTCCTCAACTTTTTTGCCTTTGAGTAATTCAGTCAGAGCCGAAGAAGAGGCGATCGCACTAGCACAACCAAAAGTCTGAAACGTAGCGTCTCTAATAGTTTGAGTATCTTCGTCAATTTTTAGATGGAGCTTGAGAGCATCTCCACAGGCAATACTGCCAACTTCTCCTGTAACAATTTCTTCTCCTTGCTGCTTTTCCTTAATCGTCCCTTGATTGCGGGGATTATGGAAGTGTTCCATTACTTTGTCTGTATAGTCCCACATTTTCTTAGTTCGTAGTTAGTAGTTAGTGGTCAATAGTTAGTGGTTAGTGGTTAATAGTTGGTAGTTAGTAGCTGGTGGTTTATTTGTCTTTATTCTTTGTTTTTTCTAAAGAGCGACAACTAACAACTAACAACTAACGACTAACAACTAACGATTCTTGTTCTTTAAGCCAATCTGCATCATCGCTATTGAAGGGGGAAAGTTCGCGCAGGCGATCGATTATGCCAGGGAGAACTTCTAAGACGCGCTCGATTTCAGCTTCAGTAGTATAGCGAGATAAGCTAAAGCGAATTGAACCATGCAGAATGCTGTAGGGTAATCCCAAAGCCCTTAACACATGGGAAGGTTCTAATGACCCAGAGCTACAAGCAGAGCCAGACGAAGCACAGATGCCAAACTGGTCGAGAGAAAGTAGAATTGCTTCACCTTCAATAAATTTGAAGCCAATATTACTTGTATTAGGTAAGCGATTATTGCGATCGCCGTTGACTGCTGTATTAGGAATGGCAGATAGAATACCTTGTTCGAGTTTGTCTCGTAACCTTGCTTCGGAACTAACATCTGCTAAATGCTGCTGTGCTAACTCGGCTGCTTTGCCCAACGCGACTATGCCTGCTACGTTTTCTGTTCCGCCTCTGCGTCCTCTTTCTTGATGTCCGCCAATGAGTAGGGGACGAAATCTAACGCCTTTACGGACATATAAAGCACCAATGCCTTTGGGAGCGTGAATTTTATGACCAGAAATAGTCAATAAATCGATAGTGCTAGTTTTCATGTCTAAGGGAATTTTGCCCACAGCCTGCACCGCATCAACATGAAACAGTGCGCCATATTCTTTTACTACTTGCCCAATTTGTTCGATCGGGAAAATAACACCAGTTTCGTTGTTGGCATACATCACAGACACTACTGCGGTATTGCCAGTTAAAGCAGCTTCTAGTTCGTCAAAATCGAGCTGACCTTTATCGTTAACTGAAAGATAAGTAACGGTGTAACCATCTCTTTCTAGTCGGCGACACAGATTTAAAATTGCGGGATGCTCGACTTCGGTGGTAATAATATGCTTTTTCTTAGGTTGTGCTTTCAAGGCAGCTAAGATGGCTGCGTTATCACCTTCTGTACCACAACTAGTAAAAACAATTTCTGATTCTTCTGCACCCAATAATTCTGCTACTTGGCTTCTGGCTTGACGAACTACTTTGCCTATTTGCCCGCCAAAAGTGTGCATACTAGAAGGATTACCATAATAGGTTGTAAAGTAGGGCAGCATTGCTGCTACAACAGCTTCATCTATTTTCGTCGTGGCGTTGTTATCGAGATAAATGGTGTCTGTCATCGATCTTTTGTCCTTTATTCTTTGAACTGGTGGGCAATAGCTTATTGTTTTGTTAGTCGCAAAGTTGTGGTTTTGCCCACCCTACAACCAACAACTAATCACTAACTGACAATTAACGACTAGCTGCAAACTGTTCTTCGTAGTATTTCAGAGCAATCTTGTCGATAGTATCGTAACCTTGAACTGGTTCTACACCAGCTTCTTTAAGCATTCCTTGAGGACAGTCGCCAATCTTGGAAGCAAGTACGGCTTTGCAATCTTTAATGGCACCGATAATATTGTCTAAAGTTGCCTCTTCGCCATAACCACCCTGACAGTAGTGGTCTACTTTACGGTGTCCGACAAATTTAACGTCAACGCCATCGACTTCAAAGATTTGGAATTCTTTAGCATGACCAAAATGTTGATTGACTACACCACCGCCTTTTGTAGCTACTGCAACCAAGATTTTCTCGCCTCTGGGTTTCTTCTTAGCTGCGCGTTCTGCTTTGGCAGCCTTCATGGCATCTTTAATCTTGTTGATACCTGCGTGAACCTCTTGGCGTTTTTCAAAGTCGTATTCGGGAGTCATTTCTAAGAATTTTTCTTTAGTAAATTCTTGAGAACGATCTTCACCTAATAAACCTACTGCATCAGCCCGACACTGACGACAGTGACGCATCATTTTCATGTTGCCCGAACAACTATCCTGCAAAGCTTTCAACTCTTTAGGAGTAGGACCTCTTTGCCCTGTTAACCCAAAATAAGTACCGTGTTCGGGTGCGGAGATTAAGGGCATTATATTGTGGAGAAATGCCCCCTTGGAACGAATCACTTCATCTACTTCGACTAAGTGTTCGTCGTTAATCCCTGGAATCATTACGGAGTTGACTTTGCAGAGAATATCGTTCTCCTGTAGTGCCTGAATACCTTCCATTTGGCGTTCGTGGAGAATTTGAGCTGCTTCTTCTCCTTTCCAACGCTTGCGATTGTAACGCACCCAAGGATAGATTTTTGCTCCTACTTTGGGGTCAATCATGTTAATCGTCATGGTGACGTGATCGACATTTAATTCTTTAATTTTTTCTACATGGTCGGGAAGCATTAACCCATTGGTAGATAAGCACAATTTAATATCTGGTGCTTTATCCGCTACTAGTTCAAAGGTGCGAAAAGTTTGTTTGGGATTGGCTAAAGGATCTCCAGGACCAGCAATACCCAACACTGTCATTTGGGGAATCTTGCCAGCAATTACCAGTGCTTTGTGGGCTGCTTCTTCAGGCGTAAGTAGTTCGCTAACTACCCCTGGACGACTTTCATTGGCACAATCATATTTGCGATTGCAAAAATTACACTGAATGTTACAAGCTGGTGCGACTGCTACGTGCATCCGCGCATAGTGATGGTGTGCGTCTTCGCTGTAGCAGGGATGTTTGTCAATTCTTTCTTGTATTTTTGGATCGAGCGCTGGTTGAGGTTTAGTAGAGCTACATCCACAGCCTTTGGAAGACTTCTTTGCTTTGACCTTAGATTCTGTTGCTAGGGTAGTGCTGGTAGTTGGTGACATTGAATTGAATTCCGTAATAATTGGATTTTTGTCCTTCGTCCTTCGTCCTTCGTCGTTTGTCTTTTTTCTAGAATCCAATGACTGATGACTGATGACTAATGACCAATGACTAATGACTAATATTTGTTTGACGTTATGAAAGTTATATCATTCGATTTTTAGCTGTATATAAAACTTGCACTCTGTTAGTTTTATTGAATTTCTTAGACTGTACTCAGGCTCTCAAACCCTTTATTTATGAGGCGAAAAAATTTTTGGGGGGTATGGGGGTCTAGTATTTTAGTAACGGGTAGTTAGTATTTGTTTCTCAAGACTCTGGTATTTGTTTTGCTCGAAATCAATCTCGATCAACACTAATGTTTAAGGCGATTTCAGCGATTTATTTACTCCGAGATTTTGTTGCACTCAAGTCAGCTTTTATCTTTGGTTATTTGTCCTGTGTTGTTTGTGCAAATAACTAACTAATTATTGACTGATACTAAAGATAATAAAAAAATCTCATTTTGTATCAAATTTATCTTTTTTTAGTCGCTCAAGTACGGTGGCGATCGCTGTTCCACAACAGAATAAATATCCTACTATAAAGTAAGGAATTATAGTAAGGAAAAAACAATGGTTCAAGCTCGTCTGACAGGAAAAGGACAAGTAACCATCCCCAAACAAATTAGGGATTATTTACATTTAGATACTGGTAGCAAAATAGATTTTGTTATTGATGAAAATGGAGATGTAAAAATCATCCCCCTGAATGTTGCTGCTGAAAGTTTATCGGGGATTTTGCACCGAGAGGAAATGGTCACAGCTTCTTTAGAAGATATGGAAAGAGCAATTATTGAGGGTGCTAGCAATTGATTGGACTCGATACAAATGTCGTCGTGCGATATTTAACTAGAGATGATGAAGCACAATGGCAAAAAGCAGTGGAAATTATTAATCAGTCTGAATCTTGTTTTATCTGTAATGTAGTTTTATGCGAAATAGTTTGGGTTTTAAAAGGAAAACCCTATAAATATTCTTCAGCAGAAATCATGAGGACTCTAGAACTAATACTGCAAAGTCCCAAATTTGAATTTGAGAACAAATCGGTTATCTATCAAGCTATTAATCTTACCAAGCAGGGAACAGCTGATTTTGCCGATTATCTTATTGGTGCGATAAATCATTACCATGGATGTATTCACACGGTTACCTTTGATCGCAAGTTAAAATCGGCTAAAAGGTTTGAGGTTTTAGAGTAAGTGCATGAAACTTTCTCAAATTGAGGTAAATAACAAATGATAAAAAAACTGGAGTAGGTTCGTCACGCCTCTCCAGAATTGGTTACGGAATTAAATTGTTGTTGTGTAGTTGAGGAAATTTGTTTATGTCTCGAATCCGTATCTAAATTAACATTATTATTTTCCTGAGTTTGGTACTAGGCTGCGATTAAATTTGTAAAAGAGTAACAACGGTTACAAAGCAGGTGTAGTCTGAGTTCTGCTTTAGTGACTTCATTCTGCCTTTCAAAGCTTAGTTTTTAGCGTTGACATTTCGAGCTATTTCTTAGCCTGACTCGGTTAGAGGAAATATCGTTTTGAGTACCAAATACTAATACCTTTACTAAACAATACTCAGACCCAACGGTAAAAATACCAGTAACCATACCCCCAAAAAAAACTTTCTCCTCGCTTAAATCGTTATCTGCTCTACGTTTCTAATCGATAAGTGCAAACTAATAAATCTAATCAATCTAACCTTTGTCTATTTCTGAAGTAAAAATTTGGAGTCTTGATATAAGGATTCTATACAAGTCATTAGTCGTTAGTCATTAGTTGCTAATAGAGACGAATGACAAAGGACAAAGGACAAACCCATGCAACAGCCACTAACCATCGACAGAAAGTTAAAGAGAATACAAAATAAGTCGATTAAATTATTGACAAACATATCTTGGGTGACTACTCTCTGGTCAGACTTTGAGATTATTTTTGATCGCGACCCCGCAGCTAACAACTGGTTAGAGATCTTGATTTGTTACCCTGGCGTACACGCACTAGCATTACATCGACTGGCTAGCTCGCTGTGGCATAACCAAGTTCCCTTGTTACCCCGTCTTGTATCTCACTTAGGCAGATTTTTTACGGGAATTGAAATTCATCCTGGTGCCTCCATTGGTAAAGGAGTATTTATCGATCACGGTATGGGAGTAGTCATCGGGGAGACTGCTATAGTAGGAGATTACTGTTTGATCTATCAAAACGTTACCCTAGGGGGAACTGGAAAACAAACAGGAAAACGCCATCCGACTCTAGGAGAGAATGTAGTAGTCGGTACGGGTGCAAAGATTTTAGGAAATATTAATATTGGTAATGATGTTCGGGTTGGCGCGGGTTCGATCGTGCTGCGAGATGTGCCAGACAATTCAACAGTGGTAGGAGTTCCAGGTCGGATTGTCTCACGTACTGGACATGGCTGTCCTCTCGAACACGGCAAATTGCCCGACCCAGAAGCCAAAATTATTCGTTCTCTACTCGATCGCATCGAGAGTTTAGAACAAAAAATACAGAAATTATCCACTTATCAACCTCAAAATCATGTATAAATTTACTCGTCCTGATGCCTTTGTCAGTCAGGTAGCCAAAGTCGATCGCAGCGATCGCTGGAGTGTTCATCGCCGACTACAAGAATTAAACATTCCTAGTTGGTGTCCCCAAGATGGCACACTCTGGATCGAAATTGATAGTTGTCTTCATGCCATCTTACTCCGCAGTACTATCCAGCAATTTGTCAGTACCCGCTCTGAATCAATCGATTGGTTAGAGCGATGCTGGACAACTGAATTAGACGTTATCGATCTTCGGTCGATGGTGGTTAGTTGTTAGACAAATAACTACTAACTACCACCAACTACCAACTACCAACTATTAACCACTCACAAATAAAGAAACAGAATCATGACACAAACATTAGTCTTTCAAGCGTTCGGAGAAGTAGCCAATAATCCTATTGGTTTAGACAAAGAGATCGTTATTCCCGTATGTGAAGGCTTGAACTTAGCTTTAGCGAGTTTCCAAGGTCTATATCTACAATACGAAAAGCATCATTTTGTAGTTGAAGGTTCGGAATTCTACTCGATCCATCAATATCTCCAAGAAAGTTACGAAGCCGTACGAGAACACGCTCACGATATTGGCGAACGTTTAAACGGTTTGGGAGGAACTCCCGCAGCCAGCTTTAGCAAATTAGCCGAGCTTTGTTGCTTTACACCAGAAGAGGATGGTATTTTTGACTGTCGCAAAATGATTGAAAACGATCTGGTTGCCGAACAGGCAATTATTGACTTGATTCGCCGTCAAGCAGCCCAAACAGAAAGTTTAGGCGATCGCGCCACTCGCCATCTCTATGAGCAGATTTTACTAGAGACAGAAGAAAGAGCCTTCCATCTCGATCACTTCCTCGCTACCGATAGCCTTACTTTAGGATTTGTCGGCAATGGCAAGAAGTAAATAGTCACTAGGGAAGCGCACGGGTAAGCGCGACGTTATTAGTCATCAGTCCTTTGTCATTGGAAATCAAACTAAAAACTAATGACAGAGGACGAACAACCAAGGACATTCATTCATCATGCCACCAATTCAGATTAACGATACTACTTTACGAGATGGGGAACAGGCAGCAGGAGTTGCTTTTACTGTTGTTGAAAAAGTTATCTTTGCAACCTTGATGGATGCCATTGGGGTACAGGAGCTTGAAGTAGGCATACCTGCAATGGGTAGCAGCGAAGCAGAAGCTATTACCCAAATTACTCAACTTGGTTTGAATACTAAGCTGACAGGCTGGAATCGAGCCGTCCGTTCGGATATCGATGCTTCTCTAGCTTGTGGGTTAGAGCGGGTGCATATATCGGTACCCGTTTCGGAAATTCAAATCGCGGTTAAATTTCAAGGCAACTGCCAACTAATTTTCGATCGCCTGAGAGATACTGTTAGTTATGCCCGCGATCGCGGTTTGTATGTTTCTGTCGGTGGTGAAGACTCTTCTCGCGCCGATGAAAGCTTTTTGCTCGATACCGCTTTGGCTGCTCAAGATTGGGGAGCATCCCGATTTCGTTTTTGCGATACGGTAGGTATTCTCGATCCCCTGACTACCCACAGCAAAGTGAGGCAGTTAGTTGACAAGTTGGTTATTCCCGTAGAAATGCACACCCATAACGATTTGGGCATGGCAACAGCCAACGCCATAGCGGGAGTTAGAGCAGGAGCTAGTTCAATCAATACCACCGTTAACGGGTTGGGCGAAAGAGCGGGAAATGCTGCTTTAGAAGAAGTAGTCATGGCACTCAAGCGCATCTATGGCATGAACATCGGTATCAATACTAGTAAGTTCAAAGCTATCTCAGAATTTGTCGTTGATGCCTCTGGTTGCGATGTTCCCCCTTGGAAAGCGATCGTCGGTAAAAATGCTTTTGCTCACGAGTCTGGTATTCACGGACATGGAGTGCTGCAAAATCCCGCTACCTACGAACCCTTTACCCCCGAAGAAGTGGGAAGAGAACGCCAGTTAATAATTGGTAAGCATACTGGCAAACATCTGATTACTAATCTCTTGCAACAACATGATATTAAATTAACTCAAATCCAAACGCGATCGCTTATAGATGCAATACGAGGCTTATCAGTAGAGCTAAAACGCAGCTTGACTCCAGATGAGTTACTAGATTTAATCCCTAATAATTAGCTATTAGCCATTAGCCATTAGCCATTAGCCATTAGCTATTAGCCTTTGTTTTTCCCCTACCCCCTTATACTCCTATCTCCCTAAACGCTATGAAAGTAATGCTGCACGAGAACGATTTAGGACATCTATCCGTCTATGTTCCGAAGAAAGATTTAGAAGAAGAGGTAGTCGAACAAACTATCACCGCAGAAGGCAAAGTATTAACCCTGTCAAACGGTTGGCAATTGTCTTTTAAAGATTTAACTGAAGACACTAAGCTGCCTAAAACTTTTAACGCTAGAAAATTATAGTTTTGTTGTTTATCTTTTGTCTTTTGTTACTAATGACCAATATGCGAAGCCCTAAAGGACTAGCTTCGCGTCGCGGTATCCTTTAGGATGACCAATAACTAATAACTAATACTTAACCAGCAGGAAAACACCCATGAACAAAATAAATAATCCAGCTTCAAGCAAATCAATTTGGCAACCTCAATTCATTGAAGAAATTAATCGAGATGTTTGTCTTGACTGCGATCGCTTTTATGAAATCGGTGGTCGTAATGCCTTTAAGTTGCAGCCAATAGATAACAGCAAACATCAAGTAATGACCGTTGCTAATCCCGAACAATGTGCTGATTGCGATGCCTGCACCAGCATCTATCCAGAAAATGCTTATACCCATTACTCTTTTTCTATATGAACCAAGTTGGCAATGAAAAGAAAGTCGAGAACGGTATTATTTAGCAAAAACCACAGGCTATCTCTAGCTGTTCGAGATAAATTTTTCTTACTCCTAATCTTAACTTTAGCTTTAATGTTTGATACGATTAGCGATCGCCAAAGTTTTAGGTTATTTGATAATCAATCTTTACCTGAAATACCAACAGTAAAATAACTCAGAAGTCTTGAAGAAGCTCTAGGAGTTGGAATAGTAACCAGAGATAGCAATTATACCCAAGGAAAAACCATGAAAGATTCAGAACGCATTCAAAACGAAATAATCACTATCTTACTGCTAATTTTGACCCTAGCTTTTACCTCCAGCAATCTGACTCCGGAGACTTTGGAAGATCGATCATTAGCTGAAATATCGCCAAGCTATCAAACAATTTATTAGCATTTGGTTCTTTGCCTTTTGTCTTTTGTTGTTTATCTGACTAATAACTAACCAACAACCAATCCACAAAATAGTAATTACAGGAGTGATAGTCATGACTAAAATCGGAATTTTTTACGGCAGCACCGCAGGCGTAACTGAAGAAATCGCCGAAAAACTAGTTGAATACTTCGATGAAGGTGTCTGCGACTTATACAACATGGAAGAGGACTTTGATGATTTTGAAGATATGCTGCAATACGATTATTTGCTGCTAGGTTCTTCTACCTGGGGTTCTGGCGAAGTGCAAAATGATTGGCGCGATCCCTTAGTAGATATGGAAGACGAAAAACCCGACTTTACAGGGAAGAAGATCGCCTTGTTCGGTGCTGGAGACTGTAACTGTCACGGCGAGAATTTTGTCAGTGCTTTGGGCATTTTATACGACTATTTCAAAGAAGCAGGGGCAACCGTAGTTGGTGAAGTTCCTACAGATGATTATACCTTTAGTAAGTCTCATGCCGTGCGCGATGGTAAGTTTGTGGGATTACCCATTGACGAGATCAATGAAAGCGAAAAAACTGATGAGCGAATTGAAGCTTGGATTGAAACTTTACGTCCCCAATTCGCTTAGTAATCACAAATCAAGTCATGCAAACTAATGAAATCATCGGGCGGTCATACCCTCCATCGACCCAACCCTTTGTCGGAACTACGCCCGTTCAAGATCGGTTTTCCTGGTGTGATGTCAAACCAGAAATTAAGCAGTTGTTGCTCTTGGCTAGCGAAAATTGGCAATATACGGGTTTAGCCGAGAAATATATCCGAGAAGCTTTGTCTAAGGCGGGAAATAATCTCGATGTCTTAGTTGGAGCATACCGTTTCTTCTTCTATAAACATAAACCCGCGATCGCCCTATCAATCGCTCAAAAAGTATTAGTGGCGATCGCCAACCAAGAAAACTTACCTAGCAAATGGCTCGAACTAAAACCAATTCTTCTATCCCGCCAACAAGAACCTAAGATTCGACTCTATCTTAATGCCTATGCAGCGACGGGTTTAATTCTGGCACAGCTAGGCAGACTGGAAGAAGCTAAAGAAATTAGCCAACGAGTCAGAGAAATAGACGATAGCAGCCAGTTTTGCGCCAATACCGTCTTTGAAATCCTCACCAAAACGCCCGATGAAGAAGAATAGTCCGCAGAAGGGGGCAGAAGTTAACCACTAACCACTGTAGAGTCGTTCCAACTAATGACCGCTAACCAATCGTAAGGTGGGCAAAAATAACTTACTGGAAATCTATGATTAATAGCTCTAGAAATTTGCCCACCCTACCAACTAACAACTAATAACTAACAACTAATGACCGATAACCAACGCCAACAAGAATATTTTAAGTTAATCGATCGCCTACTTCGTTGTCCTAGTGGCAAAGAACCAGAAGTCTTAGATGCCAGTGCCGATTTACTTGATGAGAATTTCGTTAGGACTGTAATGCAGGTAGCAACTATTATGGCGCATGAAAATAATCAAGAAAGCTCTAAATTTCTAATCTTTATCGCTCGTCAACTTGCCAGACAATTGGGCTTATATCCAGAACTATCAACCGAGGCGTAGAAGAACGATGATAACAACTCAAAGACTCAGCCAAGCTACAGAGCTATGGTTACACAGGTGTAAGAAAAGTAGATGATCAATGACCAATGACCAATGATTACCCAACTAAAACGATCGCTTGGCAAAAAATTCCATGATGCCACTAAGCATTCTCCTTTATCGGTAATGCTCGATCCCAACTATGTGGATGCATCGACTCAGCCTGCTGCTTTCAAAACATATCCTCATTTTTATCGTCGCTTTCCTCTAGATGAAAACGATCCCCTACATAATTTCATTCGCTTAACTAGTGCGATTACTTTTGAAAAAAAATATAAATACGATTCCTATCAGTTAAGAGTCAATCCTTCGGCGGGAGCATTGTATCCTACGGAAATTTACGTGCAAATTAGGGGCATTCCAGGTCTGATTGAGGGGATTTACCATCTAGAAGTGGCTACTAATTCATTGACTTTGATTTATGAGTTAATCGATGATGGTTTAGAAAGTTATATCTTACCCAACTATTTGGTCAAGGGATTTATTTTTTTAGTAAGCTGTGCTTATTATCGTTCTAGCTGGAAATATAAAAATCGCAGCTTACGCTATTGTTTTTTGGATAGCGGACACCATCTAGGGGCGATTGAAGCTGCTGCTAATTTGTATCGGCGAGATGTTCGAGTTTTATTCAATTTTGATAAAATTGCTCTTAACCAAGATTTAGGAT
>JADEXJ010000324.1 GCA_015207195.1 Pleurocapsales cyanobacterium LEGE 10410 | reverse complement strand
TGAATAGACTTTGTACTATCTAATACAGTGCAAAATACGACGAACCTCAAATCGCGTCGCGAAGCCATGCCGTTAGGCTTATCACTTCGCACATTTCTAATTTTTTATTTTTCAGATTTTGTTCATTATCGCGGTTTAGTTAATCAAAGTCCAAAATATTATCTTGTAGATGAGATTACTGTACTCAACCAAAGATAATAAAGATTTTTTTCTGATGTTGTTAGTGGGGCGAAAGCAAGTCGTTCTGGTTTGGATGAAATCTTAAAAGATAGTCGTGACCAAAGGTGTAGAGGGATATGGGAGTAAAATTCACGAATCGTTGCAATCCCCCAGCTAAAGCCATAAGCACATAGTTCGGTGGGCATGATTTTTAGTTCTATTCCTAACGGAGATGATTTTTACAACCGATACTCCTTTAGAAAAATGCAGCGACCAAATTACCATCTATTGCTACAAAGTATTTTAAACAAGTCATTACAATCTTCTCCCGACCGTCGAGACAGCACAGAAGATGCACGTACTTCTCAAGATAAAGACATTACCGAATTTCTTCAGGAAAATCTCCTCTGGCAAGAAACAATTCCCCCTCAAAAAGCCAAACGCTATAAGTTACCCAAGACTTTACCCACCGTGTTA
This sequence comes from Pleurocapsales cyanobacterium LEGE 10410, assembly GCA_015207195.1. Taxonomy (GTDB): domain Bacteria; phylum Cyanobacteriota; class Cyanobacteriia; order Cyanobacteriales; family Xenococcaceae; genus Waterburya. The sequence goes on along the minus strand of JADEXJ010000324.1, from coordinate 2,042 downwards.
AAAAAGGCTTTGAAAGTTAATAGCATCAACAGTCTCTACTCTCACCAAGCCCGATGCCTCCAGGCAATTAGAAAAGGCAAGGATGTAATTGTCACGACCGATACCGCTAGTGGTAAGACTCTCGGTGCTTATATTCCCGTACTGGAAAATCTACTTCAGAACGATACTACGGCTTTGGCTTTTTACGGACTCAAAGCATTGAGTGCCGACCAAAACCAAAAACTGGCACAACTAATTGATGCTATTCCCAATTCTTATAGACCTTTTATGGCTCTGCTCAACGGGGATGTCAGCAAGCCCGAACGAGAATCTTTACTTGCTCGCTCTCCCCAAATTATCACCACTACTCCAGAACTTATTCACTATGCCCTGCGACAGGTTTACTTTAACTCTGGTTGGCAACACTTTTTCTCCCGACTAAAATTCATCATCATTGATGAAGCACATACATTTAATGGGGTTTATGGTGCTAATATGACTAACCTGCTACGGCGTACCAAACTCACTGTAGATAAGTACGGTGGCAACAGTAGAAAACTTCAGTTTATCTTTCTCAGTGCTACAGTTGGTAATCCTAAAGAATTAGCCAGAAAACTTTCAGACCGATCGAGGCTCAAAAACGACCGACTGTATTGGATCGATAAGTCAGGAGCGAGTAAGCCAGAACAGCAATTAATTGTTACCCGTCCCAGCAGCAATCCCAATGTCGATACAGCTAGGATTATCTTGTTTCTACTAAATCAAAACCTGACGGGTATTTGTTTTGTTAACAGCAGACAGTCTATCAAAAGCTTGTTTTCAGTCTTAATTGCTGAAGCCGAAGCTCAAGAATACTATGCTATCGAACAGCAAATAGCTATTTTTTACGGCAGTCTCACCCAACAGAGAAGAGAGCAAATTTTAGCTGGATTAGAACAGGGACTAATTCGCTGCGTCATTGCTACCTCAGCTTTGGAAGCTGGTATCGATATCGGCAGCTTAGATTTTGTTATTGTCCGTGGTTGGCCCAATTCGTTACAGGCTTTTCGACAACGTATAGGAAGAGCGGGTAGAAACAGAAAAGGACTGGCTATTTTCCTTCCTACTCAGTATTCTCCATTAGATCGCTACTATGCCGAGCAGCCAGAGATACTTCTTTCGGGCAAAGTGGAACAAGTTAGCTTCAATCCCAACTATCCTTTAGATTTAGGCAAACATCTTATGTGTGCTGCGGCGGAGAATGGTTTCAACCTCCAGCAGGCAGAGCAATATTTCAGCTCTAGCAGTATTCCTCTATTACAGGCATTAATGGCACAAGGAGTACTTCGTAAAAGTAGAGAACGGCTATGGGCGAAAGGATATCCCCATCGTGATGTCAATTTTAGAGGCAGCACTAACAGCTATAAAGTTAGCTTAATCGATATCGAACGGGGCGAGATTGTCGAAGAATTAGATGGAGTAACCGCACAGCGAGAAGTGTTTCCAGGAGGGATCTACCGTCATCAACACTCAAACGAAGGCTTGGTAGTATATCGTTGTGAAGAATTGACCAAAGACAAGGCAGTCTTGAGAAGAATTTCTGATGTTGGATTGTATACCAGAGCCACCACAGAAATTGAGACTAGGATTACCCAGGTTTTGACCCAGCCCTATGAGCTTACTCTTGCCGACGCTACTTCATCAATACCTCTAGTAAAGCTTACCCTAGCATCTGTGGCGATCGCCGAATCCACTATTGGCTACCAGCTTTTACAGAAAAAGTACGAGCTTACTTGTTTAAATCCTAAGTGCCTCAAACATAAAGAACCACTACACAATCTCAACTTCTGCCCTTTCTGTCAGCAGAAAGCCAAACGAGCAGAATTAAGCTGGCTAGTTGATGAACCCAGCTTTGCCGAACCTCTTACCAATGAGCTAAACACAGTCTGTACCAAGATCGAACTCAACCCTAATTTTTATCGACAGCTTCAACCAGCGATCGATAAGATTAAGCAAGAACTGGTGTCACATTCACCCAATTTTGTCTGGGAATATCCCCTGGAATTTATGGTGTTACACAGTTT